>JBEKWT010000067.1:0-10960 GCA_049512795.1 Occallatibacter sp. | reverse complement strand
CCTGCGGCTCAGTAAAAGCCGAGTGCGTTCTTAGCCTTTTCTCATCTATCGGCGAGGGAAGCCGTGGTTTGAGGAGTATAGGGCGGAGAGTGAGGAAGACCAACTTACCAATGTAATTTGAAAAAACTCATTTTCGCGCGCGACTCAGCTCATGAAGCCATTCAGCTCAACAATTTTGATTTGAGCAACGGATGGACTAGCAGATGCGCGGCAACTGCTCGCCGATCATGGTGGGAATGACGCGGTTGGCGCCCATTGTGGTGCGGGCAACCAAAATGCGCTTGTGCTCGGCCGTAGCGTGGCCGATGCGTGCTGCGTCTTTCCCTAGGGGGTGGGCGCGCAGAATCGAGAGAACCCGATCGGCGGCTTCAGGCGTTACGAAGAAGACGGCTTTGCCCTCGTTGGCGACGTAGACCGGGTCGAGGCCGAGTAGTTCGCAGGCTGACTGCACCTCATGGCGCACGGGAACGCTGGCCTCGTTTATTGCAATGCCAACATTTGAAGACTGGGCGATTTCGTTCAGCGTGGAGGCAAGGCCGCCGCGCGTGGGATCGCGCATGGCGTGGACCGCCAAGCCCGCTGCGTCGAGCACTTCGGCGATCATTCCGTTCAGCGCGGCGCAGTCGGATCGGATAGGGCTCTCGAATTCAAGGCCTTCGCGCACGCTCATGATGGCCATGCCATGGTCGCCGATGGTTCCTGAAACGATGATTACGTCACCAGGTTGAACGCGGTGCGGGCCAACTTGAATTCCCGCGCGCAGAACTCCGACGCCCGCGGTGGTGATATAGCAACCGTCGCCGTGGCCGCGCTCGACGACCTTTGTGTCGCCGGTGACGATCTGGACGCCGGCGGTTGCGGCGGATCTGGCCATCGCGTCAACGATGGCGGCGAGTTGGGCCAGCGAAAAACCTTCTTCGAGGATGAAGCTTGCGCTCAGGAACTTCGGCTCGGCTCCCGATACGGCAAGATCGTTCACGGTTCCGTTGACGGCGAGCTCGCCGATCGAGCCGCCCGGAAAAAACAGCGGCTGCACGACGAACGAATCGGTCGAGAGCGCGAGGCGCGCGCCGGCTGTTTCCAGCACGGCGGCGTCGCCGAGATTTTCGAGAGCGGGATTGCGGAACGCGGGAAGAAAGAGGTGCTCGACGAGCTCCGAGCCAAGCTTGCCGCCGCCTCCATGGCCCATCACGATGGTGGGATAGTCGGCAAGAGGCAGAGGGCAGGACCAATTGGAGAAATCGGGCGTGGCCATTTCCGAATGCGGCGCGACGAGTTTGGCACTGTCAGCCATGAGCCGCTCCGCTGAGCGCAGAGCCCGCGCCGGCCAGTTCTTCGGCGGAGAGGAAGCGGCCGTAGTTGTAGTAGGCGGCGCAGGCGCCTTCGCTGGAGACCATGGTTGCGCCGAGCGGATGGCGCGGGGTGCATTCTTTGCCGAAGGCCGCGCATTGGGCTGGCTTGATGGCTCCCCGGAGCACATCGCCGGCGCGGCAAAGCGCCGACTCTTGCGTATGAATGCCGGTAATGTGGAAGCGCTCCTCGGCGTCGAAGTCACGGTATTCCGCGTTCAGCCGCCAGCCGCTGTTCGGAATCACGCCGATGCCGCGCCAGGCGCGATCGGTCACCTCGAAGACGTCGCCGAGCAACTTTTGCGCCGCTTGATTGCCGTCGAAGGTGACCACGCGGCTATAGGCGTTCTCCACTTCGTGGCGGCCGGCCTCGAGTTGCAGAACGGCGCGGCGAATGCCTTCGAGCAGGTCTAAAGGTTCGAAACCGGTGACGACGATCGGCACGCCGAATTTCTCGGCAAGCGGCGGGTACTGCCAATAACCCATCACGCTGCAAACGTGACCCGCTGCCAGGAACGCCTGCACCTGGTTGCCGGGCGATTGGAGAATTGCGGCGATGGCAGGAGGAACGAGAACGTGCGAGACCAGCACCGAGAAATTCCGAAGGCCGCGGCGCTTGGCCAGATGCACGCTCATGGCGTTTGCCGGCGCAGTGGTTTCAAAGCCGACGCCGAAGAATACGACTTGTTTGCCGGGGTTCTTGACGGCGAGATCGACGGCGTCGAGAGGCGAATAAACGACGCGCACATCGCCGCCGCGGCCCTTCACTTGGAAGAGATCGCTGTCAGTACCGGGAACGCGCAGCATGTCGCCAAAAGAACAGAAGATGACGCCGGGCTGCGCGGCGATGGCCAGGGCCTTATCGATGAGTTCGAGTGGCGTGACGCAGACTGGACAGCCGGGTCCGTGAATCATTTCGATACTTGCGCCGGGGCCGGACGGGAGCATCTGGTCGATTCCGTTTTTGATAATCGAGTGGGTTTGGCCGCCGCATACTTCCATGATCTTCCACTGGCGCGTGGTGATCTGAGCGATCTCGCGGGCCAGCGTGCGAGCGATCTCGCCGTTGCGGAATTCGGTAAGGTACTTCATTGGCCGTTACAGCTCCCGTCGGGGCAGCGGGATTGCGGGCGCCTGGCGGCGCGGAGAAAGGCTTCGTCCTCGTCGGCCAGTTCTTCGTCGAGGACGCCGAGGGCGCGAAAGTCGGCAAGCGTCTGCTCAGCGGTTTCCTCGTCGATTTTGGAGATGGCGAAGCCGACATGGACGATGGTGTAGTCGCCGACGACGACCTCAGGAACGTAGTCGAGGCAAACATTCTTGACCACTCCGCCAAAGTTGACGCGCCCGACGCGGATCATGCCGTCGGTGGTGATCTCTTCGACTTTTCCGGGAATAGCGAGGCACATAGCAACCTTGTTATACCTCCGTGGGCTGACGGTCAAATGTGATTTGAATCACGTGCGGAAGAGTCCGGCATGAATTGCGGCTGCCCGTTGTGCCCTGCCGCCCCCCCACCCCTTTTTGAGGTTAAGGGGTTTGTTTTCAGTCACTTGTACCTTTCACCACTTCCGCCAACTCATTCATTCCAAAGGACTTGATACCTTAAAGTCGTCTATCTAAAGAAGTTAGACGCCTGAGATTTCAGGGTGAGAAACCCGCTTTCTTCTCGATCTTCTGGAGCCATTGTGCGCCTGAGGGCCTAAATGATCGGCAAACTTCGATGGAAATATATTTTCTTTGGAATCAGCGTGATAAGGACGTGAAGGACGCCGGCGGGGGTTGACATCGCGAGGGCGCGAGTGCGCGAGGAACGAGCAGGCCCTTTGTTTCCGGGCCAGAAGGACGGTTGGTTTTTTGCACCAATTCAGGTGCCTGGAGGCCCCTGCTCCTTCCGTTCCCCGACGCGTCGCGCGTTAGTCCGAGGCCATCAGCTCGCCAGATACGATGGGACGCGTGCGAGGCAACTGGCCGCGCGATGAAGCCACGCCAACGGCCGCCAGGACAGCACTGAAGACGACGAGCTTGGCAAAGCTGCCTGCGTGCGTTTCCGGCAGGACACGCCAGAGAAGGAGGAGGACGACGTGGGCAATGGAGGCGGCCCAGACGGAGCCATAGAAGTAGCGGCGCTCGACGCCTTCGCCTTTGGTCGACGGGCCGACGCGGGGCAACTTGCCCATGATCCCGAGCAGCAGGATGGAGGCGCAGAGCGGTGAATAGGCGTAGTAGTAGATCTGTTTGAGCTGCCAGACGCCCGTGACCGAGGCCAGCACGAGGCCAATTAAATTGAGAAGCGTGAAACTGAGCACGGCATTCCAGGCGAAGGTGTAGCAGATGCGGCGGTAGAGCGGATTGGGCCGATCTTCATCAAAACGAAGGATGTAGGGGCATGGCTCGACACCCGGAAGACGACCGCGCAGGCCGGCGATTCCTGTCCCGACGAGAACCGCAGCAAGCCAGGCCCAGTTAATCCAATGGAAGCCACGAGAAAACATGCCGAGGGCGAGCGGCCCGGGGGCAAGAAAAAAGACCCAAATCCAGATGGGCCAATGCGCCAACCGGTAAAGGCGCGTATTGCGCTCCCGGTATCTGCGCTCCGCAGCGAATTCAAATTTTCCGGTGTAGGACATCTGGCTGAGTCTCGCAGAGGAGGTGGGCAGGCGTCAAATTGAAATTGGGGCCGGGGAAGTCGAGTCATTACTGGATGAACTGCAGGGCCGCTTGGTCCATCTCGGCACTGCACTGCAGCGGGACCATGTGACCGCAGCCGGGAATCACGTCGAGTTGGGATTGCGGAATGAGTTTATGCATGGTCTGGGCCTGATCGACGGGCGCGATCTGATCGAGCGAACCCCAAATAATGAGGACCGGCATCTTCAATTGCGGCAGCAGGTTGTCCGTCACGTCCCGGGCGGTCTTCATGGTGGCGAGCGCGCGCTTGATGACCCAGCCATTGCGGCGGAAGATGCGCAGATAATCGTGCGCTATGAATGGCGGAATCGACGGAGGGTGGGGCATAAGCAGAGCGTCAAGCTCGTCCAACTCCTGCGGCGAGGTTGGGACGAACAGATTGGTGTCCCAGGCCGGTTTGATGTTGAGACCGACGGAATCGATGAGGATGAGCTTGCCCACTCTTTCGGGATGGCCGGATGCGATTAACTGCACGATCCATCCGCCCATGGACCAGCCGCCGAGGTCGGCCTGCTTGATACCGAGAATGTCCATGAAGGCGACGACAACAGTGGCCTGATCGCGGACTGAATAGGAAAAGTCGGCAGGCTGCTGGCTGCGGCCGAATCCGATCAAGTCGGGCATGTAGACGCGGAAGCCCGCCTGGGCCAAAACGGGCGCGACGTTCCACCAGTCCTCGGCGTGGCCGCCCAAGCCGTGGATGAGAATAACCGGCGAACCGCTCGCAGGTCCCATTGCGAGGTAATGCATGCGGTACCCGTCGACTTTGACCGAGTGGTTTTCGAATCCGTCGAAGTGTTCCTCGAAATACGTCCGCGCGTTGAAGTAGCTCACGGGGCGGAAGTAGAACCCAATGATCGCGATGATCGCCAAAACTATCGCAGCAAGAACAACGAGAAGCGCCCGCTTTAACCATCTCATCGGATTACCGCCCTTCGATGCGCAGTCGCTCAACTCTAAGCTGCTCTGCCCGCTGCCAGCCCTTTTCTATCACGCGCACGGTGACGGGATCGAGGATGAGGGCGCTATGGCTGTTCCATTCGGAGCGCTCGACCCAGCGGACGGCGTTGGCGTCAGAGGCGGCGCGGAGCTCGCCGCCAATGACGCGACAGAGGTAGTCGGCGATGACGTAGTGATAGCGGACGCGGTTGCCCTCGCGGTGAATGCGGTCGAGAAGCTCGATGAGCTCGATGGGCTCGACGTCGAGGCCGGTTTCTTCGCGGACTTCTCGCACTGTGCCGGCGGTGAGCGCTTCACCGACTTCGAGCATGCCGCCGGGGAGCGTCCAGTGGCCCTTGAGTGGCTCGGTGCCGCGGCGAACAAGAAGCACGCGGGCATCCTGGACGACGATGGCGCCCACGCCGACGAGGGGCGTCGAGGGAAACTCGCGTTCGATGATGTTGCCGATCGTGCTGTCCATAACGCAGTCGGGGTGATAAGACAATTCTGTCACGGCGTGGGAGGGGCTGCGTCCCAGAAGGCGGGCTGAATGCGAATCGCTTGCCTGCCGCTATCATCAAATAGACACCAACGGGAGACAAGATGGCTGAATTCACGCTGAAGATCGATGGGATGCACTGCGGCTCCTGCATGCGGCGGGTGAGCCAGGCGCTGGCCGCGACGCCGGGAATCGTGGTGAACGAAGTTCGCGTAGGGGCGGCCAGGGTGAGCTCAGACGTGGAGCCCGCGCCTCTCGGCCTGGCTATCGCCGCCATCGCCAAGGCCGGCTACACGGCGTATTTGGAATCAAGCACCGTCGACGTGGCTTCATCCTGAGCGGCTTGCTCCCGAAAACTTGAACGGATCGGATTGACCCATGGCCGCACACTCTAGAGAGTCGCTCACGCTGCCTGTTCTGGGCATGACCTGCGCCAGTTGCCAGCACCACGTGGAAGAGGCACTGCGCGGGACTGCGGGAGTGGAGCAGGCGCGCGTGGACCTGATGGCGCATCGCGCGAGCGTGGTGTTTGATCCTGCGGTGGCAGCGCCGGAGCAATTGGTGGAGGCAATTCGCGGAGCCGGCTACGACGCGGTGCTGCCGCGCGCGGGCGAGGGCGGAGAGCACGCAGAACTTGCTGTGGCGGGCGCGGACCTGAAGGCGTGGGTGACTCTTGCGGCGGGCGCGGCGGCGATGCTGCTGGCGATGCCGCTGGGAACAGAGACAGGAATGGGGATGGGAGCGGCGGATTCTTTCCTGGTTCGTGTGTGTCCGTGGCTCTACGAAGTCCCGGCGGATGGGTTGCGCTGGTTTCTGCTGGCGATGACAGCGGCCGTTGTGGCGTGGGCGGGACGCGGGATTTATGTGAGCGCCATCAGCGCGCTGGGCCACGGCACAACGAATATGAACACGCTGGTGAGCCTGGGAACAGGCGTGGCGTTTGCATATTCGGCCTACGCCACGATTGCACCTGCGCCGGGGCGGCAGGTTTATTTCGACGCGGTGCTGCTGATCGTTGGATTTCTGTTGCTGGGCAAGAGCCTGGAGGGCCGGGCAAAACGGCGGGCGTTGGCGGCGCTCAACACACTTTCAAGACTGCGCCCGGTATGCGCGCGCAGGGTTGTGAATGGCGTTGAGACCGTGGTGCCGCTTGAAGAAGTGCGGCCGGGCGACAGCATCGTGGTGCTGCCGGGGGAACGCTTTCCGGTGGACGCGACGATTGTTGAAGGACGCACGACAGTGGATGAATCGATGCTGACAGGCGAGTCGACGCCACTTGCGCGCGAGGTGGGCGGGCGCGTGCTGGCCGGTTCAATGAACTACGACGGAGCGGTAGTGTGCCGGGCGGAATCGCTGGGCGAGGCCACGGTGCTGGCGCAGATTACGCGCATGGTGGACCAGGCGCAAAGCTCGCGCGCGCCGATGGAGCGGCTGGCGGACCGCGCAAGCGCGGTTTTTGTGCCGGTGGTGCTCGGGCTTGCTTTGGTCACTTTTCTGGCGTGGCTGATTGCGGCGCACTCGCTGCCGCTGGCGCTGGCGAGTACGGTGGCGGTGCTGGTGATCGCGTGCCCTTGCGCGATGGGACTTGCGGTGCCGGCCGCTCTGACGGTGGCAGTGGGCCGCGGCGCGCAGTTGGGTGTGCTGTTCAAAGGCGGCGAGGCTCTGGAGCGGCTGGCGCATCTGGACGCGGTGGTTCTGGATAAGACGGGAACGCTTACGGTGGGGCGGCCGGTGCTGGAAGCGGTTCATGTGATCGGCGCGTCTTCCACGTCTTCGGCGCAAAGTGGAGGGTCGATTAAGGAAGAAGCAACCGCAGGTCCTTCGACTGCGGTCGCTCCCGCGATCTCCGCTCAGGGCAGGCCTTCGACTCCGTCCGCCGAGGTGGACTTCGCTCAGGATGACAATTTGAAAAGGGAGAACGATTTGCTCCGGATGGCGGCGGCGGCCGAGGAGCGGTCGAATCATCCGCTGGCGCTGGCCGTGATTGACGCTGCGAAAGCGCGGGGTCTGGAGTGGCGACCGGCGGAGGGCGCGCAAGTTTTGCCCGGACGCGGGCTGACGGCGCGCGTGGAAGGGCACAATTGTTTGCTCGGGAATGAGATGCTGTTCGGCGAGAATGGCATCGCGCTGCCGGCCGAGGTTGCGCCTCCGGAGCCGGGTGTGACGCGGCTGTGGATGGCGCTGGATGGTGCGGTCGCCGGATATTTTGACGCGCGCGATGCGCTGCGGCCGGACTCGGCGGATGCAATTGCGGAGCTGCGGAGTGCGGGACTTCGCGTGCTGATGCTTACAGGCGATTCGGCTGCCGCGGCGGCGCCGATCGCGCAGCAGGCAGGGATTACGGAAGTGGAGGCGGGGCTCGATCCAGCGGGAAAGCTCAAGAGGATTCGCGAGCTGCAGAAATCGGGGCTGCGGATCGCAATGGTGGGCGACGGGATCAACGATGCGGCGGCGCTGGCGCAGGCGGACGCGGGCATTGCGATGGGAACCGGAGCCGATTTGGCGCAGGAGGCCGGCGATGTGCTGCTGCTGCGCACCCAGCCGGCGTCGATTCCCGCGGCGCTCGAGCTTGCGCGCGAGACGTTGCGCATCATGCGGCAGAATCTCGGCTGGGCTGTGGGCTACAACCTGATCGGGATTCCGCTGGCTGCGGGGCTGTTGTATCCGGCGTTTCACATTCTGCTGACACCGTGGCTGGCGGCGGCGGCGATGGCGCTGAGTTCGGTGTGCGTGCTGGGGAACAGTCTGCGGCTGCGGGGGTGGCAGCCGGAACTGCCAGCCTCTAAATGCTAGCTTCTCGCTTCCCCTTGCTGGGGTTGCAATTGTTGTACTGCACGCGGTCAGGTAGAGCGATTAGCCGCCTACCCGCAGGACGCAGCGCGCGGACACGCTGAACAAAGACACGTTAAACTAAGCGCAGGTTCCGTTTGTGCGCATCCTTACCCGCTACATTCTCGGCGAAATTCTCACGCTCACGCTGATCGGTTGCGCGCTTTTCACCTTCATTCTTTTCATGCCGCAACTGCCGCACATTCTTGAGGTGGTGGTGCGCAACAGCTCCACGCTCGCGGACGTAGCGCAGGTGTTTCTCTTCACGCTGCCCAATCTGTTCAAGGTGACGATTCCGATGGCCGTGCTGTGGGGAATTCTGCTGGGGCTGAGCCGGCTGGCTTCAGACAGCGAGATTATCGCCATGCGCGCATCGGGGCTGGGCATCGGATATTTTGTGCGCGTGGCGTCGATCGTGGCGATCGGCGGCACAGCGCTGGGGCTGGGCAACTCGCTCTACCTTGCGCCACGCGCCAATCGGGCGATCATCGAGATGGAGCAGTCGCTGGAGACGTCGCAGGCCAGCTACGAGATTGAGCCACGCATTTTCTACGAGGATTTTCGCAACTACGTTCTCTATGTGCAGGATGTGCGCTCGGGGACAGGCGCGGCCAACTGGCGTCAGGTTTTCATGGCCGACGTTTCTGACCCAGACAATCCGCTGATTACGACGGCTGCATCAGCGACGGTAGTAACGGATAACACGCAGGAGCTGCTGATGCGGCTGCGCGACGGCGTGCGCGACGAGACCGTGGCCGACGAGCCGGAACAATCGAACATCTCCACGTTTACCACCACCGATTTGCCGCTGATGCTGAGCCAGCAGAGCGACGTACACCTGGGGCGGCTGGACACCGCGCTTTATGCGATGCCGCTGGACGCATTGATCGAGCACACGAGCGGACCTGACGGGAAGCGATTCCTGATCGAGCTGCACAACCGGTTTGCCTTTCCCGCCGCTTGCCTGGTGCTGATGCTGGTGGGCGTGCCGCTGGGCGTGGCATCGCGACGCGGCGGCAAGAGCTCGGGGTTCGTGTTCACGATTCTGCTGGTGTTTGTCTACTACTTTCTCTCCTCGACGGGGATTGCGCTCGGCCACCAGAACAAGCTGCCGGCGTTTCTTGCAGTATGGTCGGCCAACTTATTGTTTGCCTGCGCGGGCACGTTTTTGCTGTGGCAGATGGCGATCGGAGGGCAAATCCTGAGCGCGATTTCAGCGTGGATCGCAGGGTCGCCAAAGCTGTCGACCGCAAAGAGGCGCAACGGGTTCTCGCTGACCGAACTTCTGGAGAAGCTGAGGCCGCGCAACGGGACCGCGACGAAGGGCAAGTCGCGGGGCATCTTTCCACGGATCATCGATGAGTACATCGTGCGCGAATTTGCCACGCTATTCGTGCTGGTGCTGCTCGGCTTTGTTTTGCTCTTGATTGTCTTCACTTTCTTCGATCTGTTGGGCGACATTCTGCGCAACCACATCGCGCTGGCTGTTGTGGGCGAATATCTGCTGAACCTGACGCCGAGCATGCTCTATCTGACGGCGCCGCTGGCGGTGCTGATTGCCGTGCTGGTGACCTTCAGCGTGCTTAACCGCAACAGCGAGATCATCGCCATGAAGGCCACGGGCATCAGCCTCTACCGGCTGGTGATTCCCATCGTTAGCATCGCGGCGTGCCTGGCGATATGTCTGTTTCTCTTCGACCAGTACTATCTGCCGCAAGCCAACCGCAGGCAGGAGTCGCTGCGCAACGTGATCAAGGGAAAGCCGCCACAGACCTACCTGCACCCCGAACAGCAATGGATCTTCGGACCGAGGGCCGCTCCCGGCGAACGGGGCTGCATCTTTTACTACCAATTCTTCGATCCGGGCACGAATGAGTTCGCCAACCTCTCGGTCTTCGAGTTTGAGCCGTCAACGTTTCAGTTGACGCGACGCATCTTTGCCAGGCGAGCCGTCTGGGATGAAGATTCCCGGACCTGGCAATTCGAGGGCGGATGGGTGCGCGACATCCAAGGCGCCAATGTGAAGGCGTACCGGACATTTCTCAAGACGAGTTTCCCGGAGATTCACGCGGCGCCGGACTACTTCAAGAAAGAGGACCTACAGTCCCAGGAGATGAACTTCGGACAGCTTGACCGTTACATCCGCGACCTGCGGCAGAGTGGATTCGACACCAAGAGGCTGAGCGTTGCGCTGTGGCAAAAACTTTCCTACCCGCTGGTTGCGGTGGTCATGGCTGTTCTGGCCATTCCGTTTGCGCTCTCCATGGGACGCCGGGGGTCGATCACGGGAATAGCCGTGGCCATCGGCGTAGCGCTCGCGTACCGGGTGGTCGACGGCCTGTTTGGAGCAATGGGCTATGTGAATTATTTACCCGCATCGATGGCGGCGTGGTCGGCGGATATTTTGTTTGGCCTTGTGGGCGGGTACTTGCTGCTGCGGACGCCGACGTAAAAAAGCAGTGATTAGTGGTTAGTGATTAGTGGGTCAGGGGTCAAGGAGCAGAGCGCTTTCCCGCGCCATCTTTGGCCGGAATGGAATCAATCGTAGAATAGAGCTATGCTCAGCGATCTTGGCCCCCTTTACAGCTACATGCGCCGTTACCGCTGGCAGTACGTGCAGGGCACGCTGGCGTGTGTCGCGACGAACATCGTCGCT
>JBEKWT010000066.1:0-11002 GCA_049512795.1 Occallatibacter sp. | reverse complement strand
GTCCTCAAAAGCCGCCGTGTCGTTCCCGGCCGCCTGCTCGACGCCGGCTTCGAGTTTCAATTTCCGGATTGGCCCGAAGCCGCTGCAGACCTCGTCCGTCAATGGCGCCAGCGCGACGATCTCTGACTCAAGGCCACTGTTCTCCGATCTCTGTTCTCTAATCTCTGCTACTTCGGCGTAATATCCGTCACCGGCAAATCCCAGTGCCCGAGCAGAATCTCGAACCTTCGCTGCTCTTCCTTCTTGTACGTGTCCTGGTCCGGCCAAAGCTCCTTGATAAACGCCGCTTCATCCGGGTTCGAGCTCGTGGCTACCGTCGAGTCCTTGTAGACAATCGTCACGCGATAGTCCCAGCGGCCGTCCTCGGTCGTGTGGTAAGCCGGAGACTCGATCTTCAGCGAAAGAATCCGCCCCGTCGACTGAATCTTCTTGAGCAGCGGCCAATGGTTCTTCAGAAACAGATCGAGGAACTCCTGCTGATGGCCCCACTGGCACTTGTAGTAGTACTCGATTGTGTATGGTTGACCGGCGCTCGACTGCGGCGGCGCGCCCTGCGCCCAAACCCGTCCCGCAAATCCCGCTGCAAATGCCAATCCCACCAGAGCGACAACAATCCTGCGCGTCAACTTCGTCATAAAGGCCTCCATCCGTGCAATGGAAGCATTGTAGCGTGGAGAACCTGCGCCGCAGGCACAAGGAGAAGTGTCACTCAGGCGGCAGTTGCCGGATGTAGGTTCGAAACCAGATTGCAAGCTCCGGCTCGGACATCGTCCCATCCGCGACGGCGAGCATCGTCCGAACCATCTCCCCATCGCTGGCAGTGAGCTTGTAGCCATTCAGGGGTAGGAATACGCCGGCCGCCACGACAAGAGCTGTGCGCTTGTTTCCGTCAATAAATGCGTGGTTGCGCGCGATGCCCACGGCATAGGAAGCCGCAAGATCGGCGATATCCGGGGTCGCGTAGGCCGCGAGATTCTGCGGGCGCGCGAGGGCCGAAAGCTGCAAAGATTCATCTCGCAGCCCCGCCATGCCGCCGTGTTCCGCGAGCTGCTCGTCATGAATTGCGAGAACGACCTCCTCTGACACCCAGCGCCACTCTCCCTGGCTCACTTTGCGAGCTCCCGCAGGACATCGCGCCGTTCGCGCATAAAGTTGCGCGCCAAGGCCATCTGTTCCTCAAACTCCGGGCTGTAGGGCGTGATGCGGAGTCCGCCGGGCGATTCGGTGAGAAACACTGAGTCGCCTTTCGCCACCTTGAGCAGCGCCAATGCTTCCTTCGGCAACACGATTCCCGCGGAACTCCCCACCGTCGTTACTTTAAGCTTGATCATCGCCAACCTCGTTCTCATGATTATAACATATGTTAGACTAATGCAATCGATTCTCACTGCAAGGGAGTCCACGACGGGACCCCTGAGCCCTCATTCTCTCGGCCCCCTCGCTCCTTTGCTCCCTCGGCCGCATTCCCGCAGTCTCGCAGTCTCGGAGTCCCGGAGTCCCGCAGTCCCCAGCACAAAAAAAACGGCCCCCGTTTTCCACGGGGGCCAAGTTGCCTTGGTTCTCTCGCGTTGCGAGAGCTTGGTTGGCGGCCTAACGGCGGGGTGGCCGTTGGCACAGAAGCAGAGCCTCGGGGGAGGAATTGGCCGCTATATTACGGCTGCTCTGTGCCGGCTGCGGCGGGAGCGCTTTGGGGTGACGCTCCTGCCTGGGCCGCCAAACTGTTTTCCATCAACCGCAAATGCACGCTGTTGACCCTTACCCGTTCCGGCTTTTGGTCTTGATCGCCGGTTCCGGTTGAGGCCACCTCAGCTTCGTTGCCGAGGGCCACGGAGTGCATGCGGTAGACGGGAATCTGATGCTCCGTCAAAAGATAGCGCTTGACTACTTCTGACAGGCGCTCGGAACTCTGTATGCCTGCGCTGCCCGCCAGAGGCGAGTGCGATTCCATCTCCAGGATGTAGCCTTCGCGCCCGGTAAGGCTCGAGGCTAGCCGATCCAAATCCTGCTTCGAATCCGCAGTCAGCGTCGGACTGGAGCCGCGGAACTTGATCACAAGGTCCGTCGCCTGGCTGTATTGATCGAGGCCGTTCACCGTGGTGTTGATCTTATCCACGTGAGTCGAGGCCGATTGAGCGGCGGCGTTTGCGTTCTGGGCCTGCGAGTTGGCATTCAACGCCAACTGGTTCGCCGCATCGGCTGCGGTCTGCGCCTTCTGGATGCCTGCCTGCGCCCGCGCATCCACATCCTTGATGTATTGCGCGTTCTTGGAGTTCAGATCATCCAGTTCGCTTAGCCGGTCGTTGATCGGATCAGTCTGTCTTTTCACCCACTTCTTGCGGGCAAAGGGGTAGATACGGCCCCAGAACCCTTCCTTCGGGGTGCTTAAAGGCTGTTCGGTCATGGGCATGGGGGAGGGCTGAGCTTGTGTGGTGCCCGCAGAAGCTGGGGTGCTCTGTGTCGAAACCCCGGTTGAAACTCCTGTATTCACCTGGTCTTGAGCCCAAACGGGAATCGCGATCGCAGATGCCAGCACAATCACCGCCATATGGCGGGGGAACAATCTCAATGCCTTCGCAGAATTCATCATGGGTTTTAATCCCTCTTGTTGATTTGCGGCTTTTAGAGTTGCAACCGCAGTTGAGCCTGCTGTCCGCTCGCCCTACTAAAAGCAATACCGGTGCCAAAGATGGAGAGGGATTGGGAAAACATCTATCTAATTGAAAATAAAGTCAATCGATGGGGAGGGCTCAGTGCGGGATCGGCGCGTTTCGCGCCCTGTATACCCCTGTTTGCGAGTAAATTTTGCACGTTTGCGTAGTTTCTACGCTGCCCCTGAAATCCTCGCCCTGCTTCGAATCCATCTGCCTCACTTCGAGTCCACGTGAATGATCCGGATCTCCGGGAAAGCGCCATCCCAATCCTGCGCAACCGTGTCGAACACCAAGCGGAAGTCTGCGCTGTCGCCGGGCTTCAGAGGCGAGGCCGACACCGGCTCCAAATCCACGTACGGTTGGCGCGTGCGGATGATCTTCAGCGGCTCGGTTTCGTTTTGCGCCACTTCATGAGCCGGATCACGGAAGAGCACCTGCACGGTGATCGCTGTCACCGTCCGGCTTCCTGTATTGCTGATCGACCCATCGACGTAGGTCACTTTGCCGCCTGCGAGGTTCGCTGACTCGCTCATCTGCAAGTTGCTGACCGGCAGATTCGCCGCGTACGGGTCCAGGGCTGCCGAGATCGGCGTCGCCGCGGGCGCGCTCTTCCCGTGCTCATACATCAGCACCAGTCCCACCGCCACCGCCATCACAATCGCCACAGCGATCACTACCGGCAGCCAGTTGCGTTCCTGCGCTGCAGCAGGACGAATCAGTTGTGGACCTGTGCTCACGAGCGCGATTGTACACCCGTTTTGGCCTGCCTCGCGGCCCATCCACGCGCTCGATCGGCGCCACGCCTCTCACTCCCGTGCCGCCATTCCCGCACGCGCTGGAACTTTTCATCCAATCTACATTCTTCTTTGAATCTGGCGCGCATCTCGCGCGTCTAAGCTGGCAAGAGAGAACTCACCGCCCTCCAACTGGAGCCGCGGAAGACGGGATTTTTCGCAACCTCGAAACGCAGCCTCAACCCGAAAAGAAGGAAAGCCGGCAAAGTGATCGCACCCTAGCGAAATGCATTTGAAAGGCAGGCCAGCCAATGCATCCCTCCCCGAGCCACGCATTCACCTCGCCACCCGCCCACACAAGCGCCCATTCGCAGCCCAACCTGCAAGCCGAACGGGTCTACCAGGGCCTCACCATCGCCGCGATGCTCGTGCTTCTTGCCAGTCTCTTGTAGCGTTTTGGTAGTTTTCCGGGTAAAGCCCCGCTGCCCGACCGTCGAGCGAAAATAAGCGAGGGGATCGAGGCAACAGCCACAAGCTACTGGCTGCTGGCGGCTTCCTCACCCAAATCGCGCTCGCTTTACCGATTGCCGGAAGTCATCGCCCTGCATCTCCACGCGAACACACATCTCAGCCAGCCGCGATCTCATCCGGTCGCCGATGCGATCGCCCAGCGTGTCTTCGAGGACGGCCGCTTTAGCCCCGGTCCTGTCGAACTTTGCCCCTGCTCCCGCCGGCAAGTCCGGATAATTCGTCGTGATGATCGTGGTCAGGCGGTCGTTATAGCGCGTGTTCAGGATCAGCGCCACCGTGTCCCACACCCACTCGTTCGGCTTTTGCGCGCCCAGGTCGTCCAGCACCAGCACTTCGGCGGCGAATACCGGCTTCAGCAGCTCCAGCTCCGTCGTCCGCACCTCGGTGTTATAGCTGTTCTGGATGCTCTTCAGCAGCTCCCGATAATCGCAGAAAAGCCCCTTCACTCCGCGTTCCTGGATCAGTCGCCGCAGAATGCCGGCCGCCAGGTGTGTCTTGCCCAAACCAGCTGAGCCGACAAAAAGCAGCCCGCGTCCCGCTGTGTCGACCGGGTAAGTCTCCGCGAACTTCCGCGCCTTCTGGAGCGCCCTGCTCAGGGAGGGATCGGCGCCGGGATACGCGGGATCGAATGCGTCCAGTGTGCAATCCTTGTATCGCGCCGGAATCTGCGCCGCTGCAATCCTCCGCTGTTCCCGCTCCGCCTCCTGGCACTCGCATGGGCGGCTCACCCAGTGCCCGGCCGCATCCATCACCCGAACCAGGCCCACCCCATCGCAAATCGCGCAATCCGTCATATCGTTTTTTAGAGCCTACCGCACTCGCCCTCTCGCGCACCCGGTGCACACTCCGTGCCCGAATGTGGAAAATGCGCCCGCCTGCTCGAGAAGCAGCACCCATCAGTCTTCGCGAAGCTCGTCAAAGATCTTTCGCTTGACAGCGAATGAGGCGACGACTAATGTGCTTCGCTGGTATACGTTTTCTCATCCGGCTGGACTTGAACGTGTCGCAGAGCCTGTTGCCCGTGCGGCCCTGCCAGCTTTGATTTGAATCGCAACCCGAATTCATTACGAATAGAAGGAGATGGAATGCCCGCATCGCATTTTGCTGATCGTCCTCTGATGAACCGTCGCGAAGCTTTGCTTTTTTCAGCGGTGGCTGGCGCGAGCATGGCCTTGGGCCAGCCGGCGCTTGCCTCGGATAGCACCAAGACCGCTGCCCACCAGGAACCCGGAAACTGCACCACGCCGCGCAGCGCCATCGCGAATACGCAATACGGCAAAGTGCGTGGCTTTGTTGATGGCGGTGTCTACACCTTCAAAGGCATTCCATACGGTCAGGACACTGGTGGCGAGAACCGCTGGTTGCCCGCCAAGCCGCCTAACCCCTGGAAGGACGATTATCCAGCGTTGATCTATGGAGGAAACTGCCCCCAAAATCTGCATCCCTGGACAGCGATCGAGCAGACCTTCATCCAGGACTGGGATGATGGCTACCAGAGCGAAGACATGCTCAAGCTGAATGTCTGGACGCCGAGCCTCACGGGCAAGCGGGCCGTGCTGGTGTATTTCCATGGCGGAGGATACAGCTTCGGGTCATCCTATGAGCTGCCCTCGCAGGAAGGCGCCCAGATTGCGCGCCATCACGATGTTGTCTCGGTCACTGTCAATCATCGCCTCAACATTCTCGGCTTCCTCGATGCTTCCGAGATCGGCGGATCACCCTACGAGGATTCGGCCAATGTCGGAATGACGGACTTGGTCGCGTCGCTCAAATGGGTTCAGGAAAACATCGCCAATTTCGGCGGCGATCCGGACCGTGTCATGATCTACGGCCAGTCCGGCGGCGGATCCAAAGTGACGACCTTGATGGGAATGCCGTCGGCTGCGGGACTTTTCCACTGCGCCTCGGTGCAATCCGGGGGCGGCGGCAATATCCCGACAAAAGAACAGCAACGAGAAGTTGCACGGCAATTGATGAAAGACCTTGGGTTGCAATCGAACGACATTGCCTCATTGCAGAAGATGGAGTGGTCGACGCTGGTGGCCGCAGGGAACGCCGCCGTCGCCAAGATCAATCCTCCCATGCGGGGCATGTTTGGGCCGTTCGCTCCCGGACCGCCACGCGCGGGCTGGTCGCCATGTCTCGATGACAAGGTCATCAATGTTCGATCGTTCTTCGATGTTGCTCCGGACGTCTCGAAAAACGTGCCGATGCTGCTGGGCTCGGTGAGCGAAGAAGGCAACCAAATGGCCTCCCGCCCGACAGAGGAACAGTGGCATGCCAGCCTCGCCAAAGTCTACGGCGATGACAAAGCAACTGCCATCATCGCTGCGTTGAAAAAGGCGTACCCGCAGAAGCGCATCCAGACTCTGTCGTATATGTGCAGCGGCATCTTTGGATTGAACAGCCTCTCAATGCGGAACAACATCGTGAAAATGGCCAAACTGAAACAGGAACAGAAGGGCGCGGGTGCCTATGCCTACTACTTCACCTGGCAATCGCCGATTTTGGATGGCGTTGCCGGTGCGTGGCACACTGCCGAACTTGCCTTCTGCTTCGACAACACCAAGCGCTGCGAGCAGGGCACGGGCAACACACCCGAATCACAGGCACTGGCAAGGAAGATGGCGACGGCGTGGGCGAATTTTGCCAGGACCGGGAACCCCAGCCAGCCGGAACTGCCGTGGACGCCGACGGATCCGGTCAGCAACAAGACCATGGTTTGGGACAATGAAATCCGCATGGTCGATGACCCTGAGGGCGAGGCACGCAAGATTCTTTTGAGTTGATAGGAATGGACGAAAACTTAGTTCTCAGAAAACGTAGTTCACATTTGACCCGGCTTCAAGAAGATCCGGCGCCACCATTGAGGGTGCTCCCGCCTCTCGGCTTGCTTACCCAATTGTAGGCGCCCGCCTTTCGGCGGAATTGCCCTCTTCTTGGAAGACGAAGTTGAATTCAGATTGATTGGGGATTCTCAGATGCCGGACCGGCCGAACTTCGAATTCAGGGATTGGCAGGTCTAGTCGCAGATCAACGCTGCCTCAGGAAACACGGCCGACAGGTCTTCGGCGTCCGTGCCGCTGTCCGCCTCGAACGCCTCACCCGCTTCAATCCGCGGCACAAAGAATCTCTCCACCTCGCCCAGCACATCGGGCCCCGTCCGCGCCTGGTAAATCGCCGCGCGCAACTTCGCGCCGCCCGGCACACCGTGCGTAAACCACGTGGCAAACTGCTTCATCTTTCCCACCGGATCGCCCATCCTCGCATCGCGCGGCAGACCTTTGGTCGCCTCCGCTTCCGTCAGCAGCATCTCAAAATACGCGCGAATCATCCGGTAGCGATCCAGATTCGTTGCCCGTTCGTAGCTTCCCGTCGCCGTGTACTGGGCAATTTGGCGAAAGATCCACGGATTCGCCGGCGCCGCCCGCCCGATCATCACAGCATCGCAGCCCGTCTCGGCCACCATCGCCGCCGCGTCCTCCGGTGTACGGATATCGCCGTTGCCCATCACCGGAATCTTCACTGCCTGCTTCACTTGCGCAATCCAATGCCACTGCGCTTGCCCGCTGTAGCCCTGCTCGCGCGTCCGGGCATGAAGCGCCAGCCCGTTCAGACCTTCGGCCTCGGCCATCCGCGCCAGCTCCACGCACACAATCTGCGAGTCGTTCCAGCCCATGCGGAACTTCACGGTGAAGGGAATCGTCGCCGCCTTGCGGATCGCCCGGAAGATCTCTCCGATCTTCGGCAGATCCCGCAGCAATCCCGACCCACCGTTCGACCCGACCACGCGCTTCGCCGGGCAGCCGAGATTCAAATCCACCGTGTCGAAGCCCGTCTCCTCGACAATGCGCGCGGCCTCCGCCAGTGTCTCGGAATTCGATCCGAACAGTTGCGCTCCGATCGGATGCTCATCGTCGTAGAACGTCAGATACCGCCGTCGCTTCGTTTCCCTCATCCGCGCCAGCCCATCCGCCGACGTGAATTCGGTCATGATGAGCCCGCACCCTGACTGCGCATTCGAGATCGCCTCATCGATCTGCGACTCGTCGACAGAAGAATTGGGTGCCCCAGGTCCCCCGCATTTGGGGACCTGGGAGAGCAAGTTGGCATTTGAATTGGCGTCAGCAGCCGAAAACAAACTCGCATGCCGAATGAACCGCCGGAACACCGTATCCGTCACGCCCGCCATTGGCGCCAGCACTGTCGCCGGTTGCACCACGACCGCACCCAGCCGCACCTCTGCCGGAACCCGCGCCTCCGCGGGCATCGCGTGCTCCACCGGGTTGTCCCAGTCCTTCTTAACCGTGAATCCGCGTCCAGCCATGGTAATCGCCGCCGAGTTTCTCACTGCTGGGTTTTCTTGCTTTCTGAAACTTCCATCGCGCGGAACTTCGCGATGCGCTCGATCAACTTCGCCGGCACTGGCTCAGCAAGCGAAAACCGCACCGTGCTTTTGACCACTTCGTAGGGCTTTAAATCATTCTTGAGCGTTGCGATCAGCCGTTTGGTTGCAGGATAAAGCGAGTAGTGCTGCTTCCACCCTGCAAAGTAGATCAATCGCTCACCGTGCATTTTGTAGGTGGGCATTTTGTACGTGATGCTCTCCTCGGCTTTGGGCACGGCCTTGCGAATTGCAGTTCGCACAAGTTCGAGCGCTCGCTGAGCCGCCTCAGGCTGCGCGGCAATGTATTCGTCAACCGACTCGATCTCGCGTTTCATCTCTTCGCACCCCTTTGCGCAGCGCCCAAACAAACGTGAGCCCCCGCCGCAGCGGAGGCCCACTGGTCCAACTCCTGCCTCGGCTTACTTCGCCGCTTCCGCCGCAATCGCCTTGTCGCTCTTGGCGTACTTCCGCCGGAACCGCTCCACGCGTCCGGCCGTATCCACCAGCCTCTGCTTGCCCGTAAAGAACGGATGGCAAACCGAGCAAATTTCCACGTGAATGTCGCCCTTGTGGGTCGACCGCGTCTCAAAACTGCTTCCGCAGGCGCACATCACCCGCACCGCAGCGTAATTGGGGTGAATGCTCGCCGCCGTTTTAGTTCCTTTGTCGTCCTTCTTTACCTTGGGCATCTCTTTAGACAAACCTTTCCTGCATTTCTTCTCTTCTTATTGTAGGGGGATTTGTCCGCTTTCGCAATTCCGGAGCAGGGAACTGCAGGGGGTAGCTTCTAGCCACAAGCTTGTAGCTCTTAGCTCCCCCCCGCAACGACCTGTGGCTTCACCCTCGGCCACTAAGGCCCGCTCAGCACGAGCAGGCTAGTAGCTGGAAGCTGCCGGGAGCCCCGGGTCTCGATTCTGAGACTTGGGATAGCACGAGCCTCACCCGCTAACTTGCCAACGTCCGCCATGGCGGACGCGAACTCGCGAACTTGCGAAACCGCTGACTCGCTGACTCGCCGACTCGCTGCTTTACCGAAAATCCCTCGACCGCACCTCCACTCGCGTAACCTCCAGCGGCACAATCCGCTGCGCCTTCACATGGATCACGCCCTCTTGGTTCTGCACCGGCCCCTCGATGCGCAGAAACCGGTTCCGTGTCACCACCAGCCGGTCGCGCTCAAAAACATCCGGCGTCAGAATCACGTTGGCAATTCCCGTCTCGTCCTCGAGCGACAAAAACACAAATCCCTTCGCCGTGCCCGGCCGCTGCCGCGCGATCACGCATCCGGCAACGCGCACGTACTTGCCGCTCCTCAACGCCTCCAGCTCCCGCGCCGAAAAAATCCCCTCCGCCCGCAACTCTTCGCGGTGATACGCCATCGGATGCGGTCCTGTCGTCAATCCCGTCCCCGCGTAATCCGCCGCCAGCCGCTCCTCCGTCGTCATCTGCTTGAGCGGCATCGTCGCTGCGCGATCTGCAGCAGTCCCGGCTCCTCGCGTGTCCGCTTCGCCGGCTGGAACCATCCCGCCGCGTCCCGCCTCCGCTCCGCGCAGCAGCGGACCCACCGGCCTTCCCGCCCACTCCACTTGCCAAAGCGCATCGCGCCGGTGTTCCACTTCGCCCATCGTATTCAGCGCCCCAATCTGTGCCAGCGCCACCAGCTCTTTGCGGTTCAGCTCAGGCGCGCGCCGCGTCAGATCGTCCACGCTCTTGAAACCCGCTGCGCCGCGCGCCGCAATCAGCGCCTCCGCCGAGCTCCGCCGCAATCCCTTCGCATAATTCATCCCCAGCCGAAGCGAAACCGACCCATCCATTTCCTTTTCCAGCGTGCATAGCCACTCCGATCGCTGCACGTCGATCGGCCGCACCCGCAGCCCATGCCGCTGCGCATCCTTCACCAGCACCGCCGGCGAATAAAATCCCATCGGCTGGTTGTTCAGCAATCCGCATGTAAACGCCGCCAGAAAATGCACCTTCAAATACGCCGACGCATACGCGATCAGCGCGAAGCTCGCCGCATGGCTCTCGGGAAATCCGTACATGGCAAACGACGAAATCCCCTGCACAATGTTGTCCTGCGCCGCCGCGTCCACGCCGTTGCGCGTCATCCCCGCGCGCAGCCGTCCCTCCAGGTCCTTCATCCGTTCCATCGACCGCCGCATGCCCACCGCTCGCCGCAGCTCTTCTGCCTCCGCGCCCGTGAAGCTCGCCACCGTCATCGCCATACGCAGCAACTGCTCCTGAAACAGCGGCACGCCCAGCGTCCGCTTCAGCACCGGCTCCAGCAGCGGATGCGGATACGTCACTTCCTCCTTGCCCTGCCGCCGCCGCATATATGGATGCATCATCTTGCCCACGATCGGCCCCGGCCGGATGATCGCTACCTGCACCACCAGATCGTAAAAACGCACTGGCGCGTTGTGCGGAATCGATGCCATCTGCGCGCGGCTCTCCACCTGGAACATGCCCACCGTGTCCGCCTTGCACAGCGTTTCGTACACCACCGGATCTTCGGGCAGCAGCGCCAGATCAACCTGCTTGCCGTAGTGCCGCGGGATCAGCTCGATCGATTCCTTCAGCGCCGCCATCATTCCGAGGCCGAGCAGGTCCACCTTGATCAGTCCCATGTCGGCGCAATCTTCCTTGTCCCACTGGATCACCGTCCGCCCCGGCATCGACGCGCGCTCAATCGGGACGAC
>JBEKWT010000065.1:0-11034 GCA_049512795.1 Occallatibacter sp. | reverse complement strand
AGAGAGAATCATGCAAAACCCGTCACGCGCCGGTACGCGTTCTGTTTCTATTGCGTTTCTGATTGCCGTTTGCAGCGCGCCGGCCGCACATGCTCCAGCTTCATTGCAAGAAGCTTTCAAAGGCGACTTTGTTGTTGGCGCGGCCATCAACGAGGCGCAAATCACTGGGCAGGATCAGCGCGGCGACGTCCTAATCGAATCACAGTTCAACTCGATCTCACCGGAGAACGTCCTAAAGTGGGAGATCATTCATCCCCAGCCCGGCCAGTACAACTTCGATCTCGCGGACAAGTACGTCGCCTTCGGCCAGAAGCACCACATGTTCATCGTGGGGCACAATCTGGTCTGGCACAATCAGGTTCCGGCCTGGGTTTTTCGCGACGATAAAGGCAATCAACTCGACCGCGACGCTCTTCTCGCGCGCATGAAGGACCACATCTCCACCGTGGTTGGCCGCTACAGGGGAAAGATTCAGAGCTGGGACGTGGTCAACGAAGCGCTTAACGAAGATGGCACGCTGCGCCAGTCGCTCTGGTACAAGATCATCGGGCCCGATTACATCGAAAAGGCCTTTCAATGCGCGCATGATGCCGATCCGCGGGCACAACTGTTTTACAACGACTACAACCTGGAGAATGAGCCCAAGCGCAGCGGCGCGATTGCGCTCGTCAGAAAGCTGCAGGCCGATGGAATCCCCATCGCCGGCGTCGGATTGCAGGGCCACGACCACCTGGACTCGCCGACCGTTGAGCAGCAAGACGCCACCATCTCGGCCTTCGCTGCGCTGGGCGTCAAGGTCGCGATCTCGGAGCTCGATATGGATGTGCTGCCTTCAGCCTCGCGTGAGCGCACCGCCGATGTGTCGCTCAAGATCGAGCAGAATGCCGCGCTGAATCCATACGTCAACGGGCTGCCGGATTCCGTCCAGCAGCAATTGGCCACGCGCTACGCCGATCTCTTTCGCGTCTACCTCAAGCACCGCGGCACGGTGGAGCGAGTCACGTTCTGGGGCGTCACCGATTCGGATTCCTGGCTGAACGACTGGCCGGTCAAGGGGCGCACGAGCTACCCCCTCCTCTTCGACCGCAGCGGTCAGCCAAAGCCTGCCTATGATGAGGTTCTGCGCGTCGCATCCGAGTCTCAGAGTCACTGAGCGCTCGTCGAGTCGCTCACCGGCGCGTCAGAAGACGAACCCGCATAGTCCGTCACATTCTTTGCAGGCCCGCCGGACAGCCATCCAATTGCGCTGATTTCCACTCGACGAGGTAATTACGGCCTTTCGGATTTTTGCATGTCGATCATCCTAGCGTGGCCAAAGCTTTATGATGATTGGCTCTTATGTTGCTCCCAGTCGAGCGCGAGCCGCAACCAGGCGCTCAGGCTACTGCTTTGGAACCGGGACCACAGCGCTGGTGATCCAAGGCTCCGCCAGTTCAAGCCTGATTACAGTATCGACGGCGTCGGGAGGAGTCGGCGGCAAGGTGAGAGAAAGTGTTGCATCGGTTTGCTGGAATGAAACGGCACCTCCCTGAAGAATAGCGGCCTTGACGATGCGAACAGGCAAGGTGGGCAGGACCAGCACGGAATCCGGCGGCGGGTGCAGAACATGCACGTATACCACCGCTCCGTTATGCGTGGACACGCCGTAGTCGCCGGGTAGCCAGGGTCCGCCCCGCGTGCCATAGATGCTCTCGCCATTCACCTTGAGCCAGTCACCGATCTCGTGCAATCGCGCCGCCTGAGGCGGATCAATCTGGCCATCGGAGCGTGGTCCTACATTAAGTATGAAATTGCCGTCGCGTCCTGCTGCGCCTACAAGCAGCCGAAGCAACTGCGCAAAAGGCTTGATCTTGGCATCGGGGTCGTAGCCCCAGGGGCCTTCGGTGATGGTCGTGCATAACTCCCACGGGTGCTGATTATCAAAATCGCCAAGCGCACCGTCGCCCTCGCGCGAGCGGAAATCAGCGGGTGCATTCGTCCGGTCGTTCAAGATGATGCTTGGCTGCAAGTCGCGCAGATGAGCGACGGTCTTCACGTCCTGCCAGTCGAAGGTGCCTGCGTACGGCTTGTCCTTGGGTCTGGCCTGCCAGCCGCGGCCGGTAAACTCGGCGCCTCCAAAACCCAGCCACTCATTGCCGCCGCCGTCGAACCATAAGATGTCCAACTTTCCGTAGTGGCTGGCAAGCTCGTCGATCTGTCGCTGATACTGTTCGCGGAGCTCGATGGCGTTTGGCTGGTAAATGCCAGGGAAGAAAAACCCGGGGAAGCGCCAGTCAAGCGGAGAATAATAAAGTCCCACGCCGAGCCCCGCCCGGCGCACAGCCTTTACATAATCGGCCACAATGTCACGATGAGCTGCGGATTTCATCGCGGTAAAGCTGCTGCCGGGATCATCGAACAGAGCGAAGCCGTCATGGTGGCGAGCTGTCAGAACCATGTACTTCATGCCGGCGGCTTTCGCGATGCTCGCCCACGCGTCAGGGTCAAAGTGCTCAGGATGGAACTGGTCAGCCAGTTTGGCGTATTGGTCGACCGGAATCTGCTCCGACCACTGCACCCATTCGCCGCGGGCTGGGATCGAGTAGACACCCCAGTGAAGGAACATGCCGAACCGTGCTTCGCGCCACCACGCAATCCGCTGAGCCGCACCGGGATCGGAGACGAGTGGTGCCCATTGAGCATTCAGAAGTGAAGCGAAGAACAGGATGAGGAGCGACGGCAAGTACTTGTTGCGACGAAGAAATAAGAGCATCGTGACTCCTTGTTATTGGATGGATCGTGTCGCGTAAATCTACCTTCAAAACTCAACTCATTTGCGCTCACAAAACGCCCGCCGAATTTTCCGGACCGTCTTGACGCGGGCTCTCGCTTCGATACAGATTGCGTCAAGGAAACACGGTCGCGGCACAGGGAGGGAATTCGAAGCAATTACGAGTTGACAACTTTCAATTGTCAACCCAGCGCCTGCACGGAACCCTTGCCGGCCAGCTCTTCCACACGCTCGACCCAGCCGCGATCCGCCGCCACGCTCATGCCTTCCGGCTCCAGGATCACCGCGTACTCGCCCTTTTTTTCAAACTGAAGCATCACTTTTCCCGGTCCTGGCGCGCCGTCAGCGGCGCTTTTCAGTGCGGCGAGCATCTCATCCGTCGCGCGATCGAGATTGATGCGTATGCGCACGCCGCCCGGCAGCTTCACCTGCACCTCTTCCAGCACCTGCACCTGGCTCACAGAGATCTTCGGCGCCGCGTCCTCATCGCCCATCAGCGTTCCGCGCACCAGGACGGGCGCCTCAATTTTCAACTGCTGAGCCAGCCGCTCGTAGTCGCGCGCAAAACAGATCAGCTCGATCTTGCCCGTCGCGTCTTCCAGCGAGGCCTGAGCGTAGAGCCGCTGATCGCGTCGGCTCTTCTGCACACGCAGCCCATGAATAATCCCCGCCACCTGAATCTCGTCCGCCGTGTCCGCCTGCCCGCCCCATCGCCGCTCCGGCGGCTTGCGCTCCAGCGCCTCGGCCACTGTGATCACGACCGTCAGGTTGCGCAGCTTTTCCGCGTACTTGTCCAGCGGATGCCCCGACACGAAAAACCCTAGCACTTCCTTCTCATTCGCCAGCCGCTCGCTCTCTTCCCAGTCGGCGGCGGCCGGCAACGCATCCGCCTCGCGCCCGCGCGCCGGCGTTTCGTCGAATAGCCCGAACAATCCACTCTGCCCCTGCTCCGCGTCGCGCTGTGCCTTCTGTGCCCGCTCCATCGCCTTGTCCACGGCCGCCATCAATTGACCGCGCGTGCCCAGCGAGTCCAGCGCTCCCGCCTTGATCAGCGATTCGATCACCCTCTTGTTCATCAAGCGCAGGTCGACCTTTTCGCAGAACTCCCAAAAGCTCTTGAATTGCCCGCCGGCCTCCACGCGCGCCTTCAAAATCGATTCAATCGCATTACCGCCGACGTTCTTGACCGCTGCCAGCCCGAAGCGTACCGCCTGGCGATCCTCGATCGTGTGCGGCGTGAACTGCGCGCCGCTCACTTGCACGTCAGGCGGCTCCACGCGAATGCCCATCTCGCGGCATTCGCCGATGTACTTCACTATGCTGTCCGGCTTTGACGTTTCGGAAGTCAGCAGCGCCGCCATGAACTCCACGGGGTAGTGCGTTTTCAAATACGCCGTCTGGTACGCGACCAGCGCGTAAGCCGCCGAGTGCGACTTGTTGAATCCGTACCCTGAAAATTTCGCCATCTGCTCGAAGATTTCGTCCACCGCCGCCTTCGGATGCCCCAGTTTGGCCGCGCCCGTGATAAAGCGGTTCCGCTGTTCCGCCATCGCTTTGGGGTCTTTTTTCCCCATCGCGCGCCGCAGAATGTCCGCCTCACCCAGCGAGTAACTCGCCAACACATTGGCGATGCGCATCACTTGCTCCTGATAGACGATCACGCCGTACGAATCTTTCAGAATTTCTTCGAGCGGCGGCAGCAGAAACTCCACCTTGCGCCGCCCCCATTTGCGCTCGACAAAGTCGTCGATCATGTCCATCGGCCCTGGCCGGTAGAGCGCATTCAATGCCGTCAGGTCCTCAACCGTGTCCGGTTTATAGCGCCGCAGCACGTCGCGCATCCCGCCCGACTCAAACTGAAACACTCCCGACGTGAGCGCCGTATGAAACACACGCCTGAATGTCTCCGGATCGTCCATCGGCAACAGATCGATGTCCAACTTCTCCCCGCGCGTCTGCTCGATCAGCTTCAGGCAATCGGAAATCACCGTCAGCGTAGTCAGCCCAAGGAAGTCCATCTTCAGCAGACCCATTTTTTCCACGGCCTTCATGTCGTAGGCCGTCACAATTTCGTCGTTCTTGGTCCGGTTCAGCGGCACCAGCTCCGTGAGCGGCCGCGGCGCAATCACCACCGCCGACGCGTGCACGCCCGCCCCGCGCACCAACCCCTCCAGCTTCTTCGCCGTGTCAATCAGCTCGCGCACATGCTTGTCGCTGTCGTAGGCTTTGCGCAAATCAGGCGATTCTTCCAGCGCCCGGTCCAACGTCATGCCAATCGTCAGCGGCACCAGCTTCGCAATGCGATCCACGTCGCCATAGGGCATGTCGAGCGCGCGTCCGCAATCCTTGATCGCCGCCTTGGCCGCCATCGTGTTGAACGTGATGATCTGCGCCACCTGCTCGCGCCCGTACTTGCGCGTCACGTATTCGATCACTTCTCCGCGCCGGTTCATGCAGAAATCCACGTCGATGTCGGGCATGGTGATGCGTTCCGGGTTCAGGAACCGCTCGAAGAGCAGCACATTCTGCAGCGGATCGATGTTGGTGATCTCCATCGCGTACGCCACCAGCGACCCCGTCGCCGATCCGCGTCCCGGCCCCACAGGAATCCCATGATCGCGCGCGTACTTGATGAAATCCCACACGATCAGGAAATAACCGGAGTAGTTCATCTGCTTGATGATGCCGATCTCGAAGTTCAGCCGCGACTCATACTCATCCGGAGTTGCGCGCTTCACTCCGCGCAGCTCAAGTTGCCGTACCGCAGTTTCCATCCGCTTCTTCATCCCCGCGCGGCACACCTCCTCAAAGTAGCTGTCCACCGTATGTCCCGGCGGCACCGCAAAATCCGGAAACGGCGTTTCCACTTTGTGCAGCTTCAAGTTGCAACGCTCGGCAATCTCCATCGTCCGCGCAAGCGTCGCCGGCGAATCCTTGAACACCCGCGCCATCTCGTCCGCGCTCTTCACAAAAAACTGGTCGCTGTCGAACTTGAATCGGTTTGGCTCATGGATCTTCGCGCCCGTCTGCACGCACAGCATCACGTCGTGCGCGTGCGAGTCTTCGCCGCACAGGTAGTGCGAATCGTTCGTCGCTACCAGCGGAATCTCCAGGTCGCGCTCCAGCCGGTACAGATCGCCATTGATCTTCTTCTCCGCCTCAAGCCCCTGGTCCTGAATTTCGAGAAAGAAATTTCCCTTGCCAAAGATGTCTTCGTACTGACGCGCCACAGCTTTGGCCTTCAGGTATCTCTCCGCTGAGTCCAGGTTCTCGTCGCCCAGCACTTCGCACAACTCGCCGCTCAGGCAGCCGGAGAATCCAATCAACCCCCTCGAATTCTCCGCCAGATACTTCTTGCTCACCCGTGGCCGCCGGTAGAAACCGTGCAGGCTCGCCTCAGAAGTCAGCCGGATTAGGTTCTGGTATCCCTCTTCGTTCTGGGCGAGCACCAGCAGGTGGTTGTACTCGTCTTTTCTCGAGGCTCCGGGCGACGGCAGGCTCAGACCGCCGGAGTCGTTCCCGTTCCTGGTTGTCTCGACGCGATGATCTTCCGCCTTGCACACGTAAAGCTCGCAGCCCAGGATCGGCTTCACTCCCTTCCCTTCGGCCGCGTCAAAAAAGTGCACTGCACCGTAGATATTTCCGTGGTCCGTCATCGCGACAGACTTCTGCCCCAGCGCCGCCACGCGGTCCACGAGCTTGTAGACATCGCAGGCGCCGTCAAGCAGCGAGTACTCCGTATGCAAATGCAGGTGCGTGAATTCAGACATGGCTGGTTCAATTCTAGCCGTCAGGCTGCCGGCCCGATTCCCTCTTGGGGACGGTTGAAATCCCGGCCAATTGAGGAAAAATGGGTCAGTGACCGCGGTCCCTCCACAATGGGAGCTGCAGCACTTTAATCCGTCGGTTGGAACGCAAATACAGGCAGGATTTGCGCATTTCTTGTCGCCACCCTCCTACCTCCTCGGTCTCCTCGGTCCATATGCTTATGACCGTTTAGGCGCGACAAAGCACAAATCGACGCCCGCCTCCGCCGGAATTTTCATGATTTTTTCTGTTGCCGTCGCTTCCCCTGGGTCTGTATGGTGACCTTCGGAGGTTTTCCCTATGACAAGAAGCAAATTTCTTTTGGGTTCGGTTTTAGGTTTGGCTTGTTTTGCAAGCGGCGTGCTCGTCGCACAGGGGCCCCGGCATCCCAACCTGATGGCGGCGCAGGACCTGATCAACCGGGCCTACGACCGCCTCACTGCAGCGCAGCAGGCGAATGAGTGGGATATGGACGGCCATGCCGCTCGCGCGAAAGATCTGCTCGACCAGGCAAAGCACGAGATTAGGGAAGCGACCGAAGCGGCCAACCACCACCACTAGAGCGAGTTCCCAACCTTTCCGTCGGGAAGGGATCTTCCGATTCGCTTCGTAGTGTCACTTGCATTTTTCGCCCATCAACTTCGTCTCTGCGGAGGACAGGAGAGCTCTCTCTTGTTGTCGAGCGATTTCGGTCCGCGCCCCATCCTTGTCGTTTCTATTCGAGAAAACAATCGCGGCAAGGGTGGGACAACGAGATTCTCAACCGATTACTGACCGAGTTGGAGGTAGGGGTGATGATGATGGTGATGATGGCGGTGATGAACTACCACCACAATCTGCGCCTGCGCCGCATAGGGTAATGCGAAGCAGAAGATGAGCACGAGGCCGAGCAGAATCTTTTTCATAACTCAGTATGCCGCCCGGCAAACCTTAATACAGAGCTACTATGACCACCGCGCGCAGGTCCTGAATCGTGCAGGCGGGGGAAAAATCCAGCGATTCAGCCTCGGCTACGCCGAGTTGGCAAGTTGGCGGGCTGGGTTCCTGTTGCGGGAGCCTGTTCCGCCCGCTTTTCTCTCCTGTCGCTTTAACTCGCCCATTGGTATACTTGGAAATGTGACTACTACTGCCGTCGAATCCATTCCCCATCACGGCTCCACCAATGCATCCGCAGGAAAAAAGCGGGTGTTGCTGCTCAAACCACGTGGCTTCTGCGCCGGAGTAGTCCGCGCCATCGACATCGTCAAGATCGCTCTCGAGACCTTCGGCGCGCCCATCTACGTGCGCCGCGAAATCGTCCATAACCGATATGTTGTGAATGAGTTAGCGGAAAAGGGCGCGATCTTCGTCCACGAGATCGACGATGTGCCTGACGGCCAGCGCGTCATCTACAGCGCCCATGGCGTCTCGCCCGCCGTCCGCGAGCGCAGCAAAGGCCGCAATCTCAAGGTCATCGACGCCACCTGCCCGCTTGTCACCAAAGTGCACTTTGAGGCCGTCAAGTTCGCCAAAGAGGGCTACTCGCTGGTGCTCATCGGCCACCGCGACCACGATGAAATCGAGGGCACGTTGGGCGAGGCGCCCAACGTAACTCATGTAGTTTCAAACGTTGCCGAGGTTGAGGCGCTCGAACTGCCCAATCCGGACCGCGTCGCCTATCTAACCCAGACCACCCTTTCGCTCGACGAAGCGCGCGACATTATTCACGCACTCAAAATCAAGTTCCCCCATATCGTCGGCCCTCACTCGCAGGACATCTGTTATGCCACCGAAAATCGCCAGGTGGCCGTACGCAATGTGGCCCACAAGGCCGACCTCGTTCTTGTCGTCGGCTCCACAAACAGCTCCAACTCCAACCGCCTGGTCGAGGTTTCACGCAACCTCGGCACCCTCGGGTATCTCATCGATAACTCCCAGGCCATCGATCCTAAATGGCTCGCCGGCGTTACCAACGTCGCAGTCACCGCCGGCGCTTCGGCCCCGGAAATCCTGGTCGAAGACGTAGTCAGTTATCTGCGTCAGAACGGTTTCGAGAACGTCGAAGAGGTGGAGGTTATGCCGGAAAACGTTCGCTTCGGCCTGCCTCCTGAGATTGTGCAAGCCATTGGCAGCGCGGGCGGGGCAGAGCCTGTCCCCGTTCGTTGATCGAGCCGGCAATTCGCCGGTCCGCCAAGCAGCATCAGGATATGCATCTAACCCGGAACAAGAAGACAGATTTCCGTGTTCCGGCAAGGGTTCGGATTGTCGAGGTTTCATGACTCCTGAGCAGCAGAAATCGCCGACCGCGGGTCCCCATTTTGCGCAGCCCCGTTTTGGCAGAATCGACGCAGACCTGGCCGACGTGGAATCGGCAATCGCCGGCGCGCGCGATTGCCTCTTCTCGCTGCAACACCCTGACGGCTATTGGTGCAGCGAGCTCGAGGCCGACTCGATGCTCGAAGCCGACTACATTTTTCTGCACACGCTGCTCGAAAGCGGCGATCCAGGTCGACTCAAGCGCGCCTGCGCGGAGATGATGCGCTACCAGAACGAGGACGGCAGTTGGAGCATCTATCCTGGCGGTCCCGGCAACATCTCGCTCTCTGTCAAGTGCTACTCCGCGGCCAAGCTGATGGGCATCGGCCCAAACGACCCGCGGCTGGCCAAGTGCCGCATCTGGGTGCTTGCTCATGGCGGAGTTACTGCGTGCAACACCTTCACCAAAATGTATCTGTGCGCGCTCGGCGAGTACGATTACGACGCCGTCCCAGCAATTCCGCCTGAGATCGTTCTCTTTCCCAAGTGGTTCTACTTCAATATTTATGAAATCTCCGCGTGGTCGCGTTCCATTCTGGTCCCGCTGGCCATCATGTACGCAAAAAAACCATACAAGAAAATCCCGCCGGAGCAGGGAATCGATGAGTTGTTCGTGGGCGGCCGCGCCAATTCCATTCTCCGCGTGCGCATCGATCGCAAACACCTGATCTCCTGGCGCAATTTTTTCCTTATCCTCGATCGCCTGATGCACTGGTCTGAAATGGTGCACCTGCGCCCGCTGCGCACGCTGGCGATGAAGCGCGCGGAGAAGTGGATGCTCGAGCGGCTGGAGATGACGGATGGCCTCGGCGCCATCTATCCCGCCATGCTCAACGCCATCGTCGCGCTGCGCTGCCTCGGCTACTCCGAAGACGATCCGCAGGTCATCCGCGCCCGCGACGAATTTGAAAAGCTTGGCATCGAGCAGCCGGCCACGCCCGAGTTGCCGGAGCCGACCTTCCGTATGACGCCCTGCATGAGCCCGGTTTGGGATACGGCGCAGGCCGTCTACGCCCTTGGCGAAGCAGGCGTGCCGCGAACCGATCCGCGGATGATCAAGGCTGTCGACTGGATGCTGGCCAAAGAGGTTCGCCACAAGGGCGATTGGGCCGTGAAAGTCCCCAATACCGAAGCCGGTGGCTGGTACTTTGAGTTCAACAACGAGTTCTATCCCGACACCGACGATACCGCGCAGGTTCTTCTTGCTCTCAGCAAAGTCGATAATCCCCGCGAGCGCTATCAGCACCAGGTTGCGCAGCGAGCCATCGATTGGGAGTTCGCGATGCAGTGCCGCAACGGCGGCTGGGGCAGCTTTGACCGCGACAACACCAAGATGATCTTCCAGTACATCCCTTTCGCGGATCACAACGCCATGCTCGATCCGCCCAGCGTGGATATCACTGGGCGCATGCTCGAGATGCTGGCCGTCTACGGCTTCACGCGTGCCGACAAGCGCATCGAGCGCGCCGTCAAATTCATCTTCAGCGCGCAGGAGCCCGACGGAAGCTGGTTTGGCCGCTGGGGTGTCAACTATCTTTACGGAACGTTTCTGGTGCTTCGCGGGCTCGATGCCATCGGCGTCGACCACCTTGAGCCGCAAATTCAGCAGGCAGCCGAGTGGATTCGCATGGTGCAGAATTCCGACGGTGGCTGGGGCGAGACCTGCGGCACCTACGACGATCCGGACATGCGCGGAATCGGTCCGAGCACGCCTTCGCAAACCGCGTGGGCAATGCTCGGTTTGTTGGCCGCCGGCGACGACCGCTCCGATTCTGTTGCGAAAGGTGTCCGCTGGCTGCTTGAGCGCCAGCACGCTGACGGAAGCTGGGACGAGTCCATGGGCGAGGGCCCGACGCGCCAGGCCATCATCACGGGAACGGGCTTCCCAAAGGTTTTCTATCTGGCTTACACGATGTACCGCCAATACTTCCCGCTGATGGCGATTACCGCGTACAAGCGTGCTATGGAAAGAAATAACCAGCCTGTAGCCGGGAGCCGGTAGCCCGTAGCTGTTTCGCTCTCGCTTTGAGCTTCGGAGAGAACGAGTAAGTTTTTAACGGCCGGCTACGAGCTACCGGCTATGAGCTAAGAAACACCGGGGCTTCCGCCCCTGAGGTAGACAAAGAATGGCAGTTCCAATCTCCCAGATGGGGACGGTGGCA
>JBEKWT010000064.1:0-11853 GCA_049512795.1 Occallatibacter sp. | reverse complement strand
CCGAGAGCGTGGAGGCCGGATGAAATCGGACCGGGCGATTCGCTGAGCGGACCTTGCGAGGCTTGCGAGCCGTTCGAAGGCGGAGGTGAATACGCTACCGGCGTGGAAAGATTTAAAGATGCGGCGTCGAAGCGCACAGTTGACGCGTTCGCGCCACTTACACGCGCGCGACTGGCACGCGAGCGGACCTCGAGGTCCACAGCGACAAGGACGGCGCGCTCAGGCCTGTCACCCCATCGGCCAGGATCTGCCGATGAGGATTTCGACTGACCACGAGCGCTGCCCAACCTATTCGCCTCGCGTGTCAATCGAAGAGGCTCCCGCGCAAGGGCGCTCCCGCGCTAACGCTGCTCAGCGGTCGCCTGGGATATCGATTGCACCGGCGCCGGAACGGCAGACGGTCCAATGCCCGATGACACGGTACCCGGACGGTGCTCGCTATGCATCACGCTCCGGTTGCTCACCACGGTTGAAATGGCGTGTTTGAAAATCAACTGTTCCTGGCTGTTGTTTTCCAGGAGCACGGAATATTTATCAAACGACCTGATCTTCCCTGTCAGCTTGACGCCGCTGACCAGATAAATCGTAATGGGGGATTTGTCTTTCCGAACTGTATTCAGAAAGGTGTCCTGAATATTTTGTGCCGGCTTGTTCTCCATATGCCGATCTCCTACTTTCTTTTTGAAGTTGTTTGTGGACCTGCTGTTCGACCGCAATTCAGATACGCGGGACGGCCCCGGAACGCCCGGCGCCGGCAAACCCCGCAATGGGTCAACTTTATAGGGATTTTCGGCCCATTTCAACTCCACGGGCGGGTTAAGCCTGGTGTGGAATCGGTTGGGAGGGGGTTTTGGGGGCGCGTTGTGCGGCGAAGCTGTGTGTTTGCCGTCGAATAGGCGAAAAGAGGTAAGAGGCGAAGGGGCCGGGACGCCGAGGATTGCACGGCTGATAGCATCGATTTGTGCAAGAGGGGTTGTGGTTGAGGAGTGTGAAAGAGGGCGGTATGCAAAAGACTGACCTTCCGGAGCGGGTTGAGACAAAAAGCGTCGGGGCCGCGCGCACGCCGGTGCCAATGCTGGACCTGAAACGGCAGTACGAGCCGTTGCGCGCGGAACTGATGGAAGCTCTGGGGCAGGTGCTGGCGACGCAGCAGTTTATTCTCGGCGAACATGTAGTGGCGTTTGAGCGGACGGCGGCGGAGCAGTTGGGAGTGAAGCATGCGCTGGGCTGCTCGTCGGGAACGGACGCACTGTGGCTGGCGCTGGCAGGGGCTGGCGTTGGGCCGACGGACGCGGTGGTGACGACGCCGTTCAGCTTTTTCGCTTCAGTGAGCTCGATCCTGCGAGCGGGGGCGAAGCCGGTGTTGGCGGACATCGATCCGGTAACGTTCAATTTGTCACCGGCGAAGGTGGAAGCCGTTCTGGATGGAAAGCGCGGAGCGGGAGTGAAGGCGATTCTGCCGGTGCATCTGTACGGACTGTGTGCCGACGCGACGGCTTTTTCGAAGCTGGGCCGGGAACGCGGGCTGACCATCATCGAAGACGCGGCGCAGGCGTGGGGCGCGGAGTGGAACGGCGTGAAGGCAGGCGCGCTGGGCGACGCGGCGGCGTTCAGCTTTTATCCCACAAAGAACCTGAGCGCGGCGGGCGATGCGGGCCTCGTGACAACCAACCGCGATGAGGTGGCCGACCGGGTGAAGATGCTGCGCAACCAGGGAATGCGCCGCCGCTATCACCACGATGAGTTGGGCTGGAACGCGCGCATGGACGGATTCCAGGGCGCGGTGCTGACGGTGAAGCTGAAGTATATCGGCGCGTGGAACGAGAAGCGGTGCGAGCTGGCAGCGCGATATGGCAGGATGTTTTCGAGGGCCGGGCTTGCCGAGAGCGGGCCGTATCCGGCGAATGGGTTGGTGCTGCCGCATGAAGCGCATGGAGCAAAGCATGTGTGGCACCAATATGTGATTCGCGTGGCGCGGCGCGACGCGCTGCGCGAGTTCCTGACGGCGCGAGGGATTGGATCGGAGATATATTATCCGGTTCCGCTGCACAAGCAGGAGGCGCTGAAGGGGCTGGGTTACGGCGAAGGAGACTTTCCCGAGGCGGAGCGCGCTGCACGCGAAGTGCTGGCGCTGCCGATTTTTCCGGAGTTGCGCGAGGACGAGCAGAACGCGGTGGTCGAGGCGATTGCAGAGTTTCTTTCTTAGCCGTCAGTTTCGATGTGCGACGGGCAGGTTGTACGAACCGGATCTTTCCCGCGGCCGCGGACCAGCATTTAGACTCAAGCCACAACTGAAGCGTTCTTGACGGTTCCACACGAGAGGAACGGGCGGATTTGCGCATTGCAATCGACACCGGCGGCACGTTTACCGACTGCGTTTGTTTGGCGGACGGAAAGCTGCGGGTGAAGAAGATTTTTTCGACCCCTGCGGACCCCTCGGGCGCGGTGCTCGAAGGTGTGCGGCAATTGGGCGGCGCGGAGAATGTGAAGGTGCGGCATGGAACGACCGTGGGCACCAATACGATGCTGGAGCGGACCGGCGCTCGCGTGGCATTTGTGACGACGGCCGGGTTTGAAGACACCATTGCGATCGGAAGGCAGGCGAGAGCGCGGCTTTACGACTGGTTCGCTCCGGTGCCGGAATGTCTTGTCGCGAAAGGGCTGCGATTCGGCGTTGCGGAGCGGGTGAGCGCGGAGGGGGAAATCCTGCGCGAGCCGAGCGACGAGGAATTGGCTGCGCTGGTTGAGGCGGTGCGGAAAAGCGGAGCGGAGGCTGCTGCAATCAGCTTGCTGTTTTCATTTGCGAATTCGAAGACCGAGCAGCGCTTGGAGGCGGAACTGCGCAGGTTGGGAATTCCGGTTTCAGCGTCGCACAAAATCTTGCCGGAGTTTCGCGAGTACGAGCGCGCATCGACGACGGTGGTGAACGCGTACCTGGCGCCGCGAATGGAGACTTATTTATCGGCTTTGGAGCAGAGCGTCAGCCAGAAATACAAGGGTGGGCGCGTGGATGTGATGCAGTCGTCGGGCGGGATCGTTGCGGCGCGCGTGGCGGCGGAGGAGCCGGTGCGCACGGTGCTGAGCGGGCCGGCGGGCGGCGTGGTGGGCGCGTGCCGCATGGCGCAGTGGGCCGGATTCGACAAGATTATCGGTTTCGATATGGGCGGGACATCGACGGATGTTTTTGTCGCGAACACGGCGGCGAGCGCGGAACTCACGCGCGAGTCGGTGGTGGCGGGAGTGCCGATTGGCGTGCCGATGCTGGACATTCATACGGCGGGTGCGGGCGGCGGATCCCTCGCGAGATTCGACGCGGGAGGAATGCTGCGCGTCGGTCCGGAGTCGGCCGGCGCTGATCCCGGGCCGATTTGCTTTGGGCGCGGCGAGCGAGCGACTGTGACGGACGCAAACTTTGTGCTGGGGCGGCTGGACGCGGAGAGCTTTTTGGGCGGCGGCGTGCGGCTGGATGGTGATCGCACGCGGCGCTTGATGCGCGAGCAAAAGGGCGCGCTCGAGACGGTTGAAGATTTCGCGGCTGGAATTGTGCGCGTGGTCGAAACGCAGATGGAAAAAGCGATCCGCGTGATTTCGGTGGAGCGCGGACATGATCCGCGCGACTTTACGCTGGTGGCGTTTGGCGGAGGAGGACCGCTGCATGCGTGTTCGCTGGCACGAGCGCTGCGCATTCCGCGCGTGCTGGTTGCGGCGCTGCCGGGAGCGCTTTCAGCAGTAGGAATTCTGCTGGCGGATACGGTGCGGGATTTTTCGCGAACCGTGATGATGCCGGGCGAAGCGATCGAGAGTGTTGGCGAGATTTTCGGCGAGCTTTCTGCGGAGGGCGCGGCGGAGTTTGCAGCGGTGGGATTGAAGGGCGTGGCCGAGCGGAGTTTGGATCTGCGCTACCGAGGGCAGGGGTACGAGTTGAACGTCGCGTACGATCCGAAGGCAGCGGAGCTGTCGATAAAGGCGTTCCACGAATTGCACCGGCAGCGGTACGGATTTGCGGACGCGGGGAGGCCGGTTGAGATTGTGAACGTGCGCGTACGGATGATTGCGGCGAGCGAGCCGTATGAGCCGGAGCGGCGCGCGCTTGTTGCTGGCGACGGGAGCGTAGCTTGCAGCGCCCAGCGCGAAGTTTGGTTTGAAGGTGGATGGAGGGAAACGCGGATCTACAAGCGCGAGCTGCTTCGGCCGGGAGATGCGATCACGGGACCGGCGATGATCACCGAGTATACGGCGGCGACGCTGGTGCCGCCGGGATGCGCGGCGCGCGTAGATGGGCTGGGCAATCTGGTGATCGAAGTTGGCGAAGATGCGGTGGGCGAAGAGGCGGGCGCATGAAGGAGCAGGCGGCCAATCCGGTAGAACTCGCGATCTTTCAGTCTGCAGTCCACTCGATTGCGGAGGAGATGGGCGCGGCGTTGCGAAGGACTGCGCTTTCACCAAACATCAAGGAGCGGCGCGATTATTCGTGCGCGGTGTTTGACGGGCAAGGGCGCGCGATCGCGATGGGCGACCACATGCCGGTGCATTTGGGATCGATGCCGATGAGCGTGCAGGCGGCGATTGCGGCGATCGAGTTTGCGCCGGGAGACATTGCGATTTTGAACGATCCGTATGCGGGCGGAACGCATTTGCCCGACATCACCATGGTGCTGCCGGTGTTTGTGGCGGGCGCGGATGTGCCGGCGTTTTATGTTGCGAATCGCGCGCATCACGCCGATGTGGGCGGGAAGTTCGCGGGATCGATGGGACCGGCGACGACGATTGAGGACGAGGGGATTTGCATTGCGCCGGCGCGGATTGTGCGTGGCGGCACGGTCGATCGAGAGGTGCTGGATTGGATTCTGCAGAGCGTGCGCACGCCGCAGGAGCGCGAGGGCGACCTGGACGGACAGATGGGCGCGTGCCGCGTGGGCGAGCAGCGCGTGCTCGAACTGGCGGCGAAGTACGGCATGGAAACGCTGGCGGCATGGGGTGAGGAACTGCTCGATTATTCTGAGCGGCTGGTGCGAGCTGAACTCGCGAAAATGCCCGCAGGCATTTTCGACGCAGATGACTGGCTGGACGACGACGGCGTGACGGATGAGCCGCGAAGGATTGCGGTGCGACTCAAGATCGATCCCGAAGCGGGCGCGATGGATGTGGATTTTGCGGGGTCATCGGCGCAAGTGGCCGGCGCTGTGAATGCTGTTCGCGCGATCACGCTTTCGGCGTGCTTCTATGTGCTTCGGTGTTTGCTGCCGGAGGATGCGCCGGCGACGGAAGGAATTCTGCGACCGCTGACGCTGCACGCCCCGGAGGGATCGATTGTGAATGCGCGGCCGCCTGCGGCTGTGGCGGGCGGGAATGTGGAGACGTCGCAGCGGATTGTGGATGTGTTGATGCGGGCGCTGGCAAAGGCTGTGCCGGAGCGGGTTCCGGCAGCGAGCGCGGGAACGATGAGCAATGTGACGATCGGCGGGATCGATCCGCGCGCGGGCGGGGGAACCGGCGAGGCGTTTGCGTACTACGAGACGGCGGCGGGCGGAATGGGCGCGCGGTCGGGGATGGATGGGATCAGCGGAGTGCACACGCATATGACCAATTCGCTGAACACGCCGGTTGAGGCGCTCGAATATGCATACCCGTTTCGCGTGCGGCGGTATGGGTACCGCGATGGCTCGGGCGGCGAGGGAAAGTTTCGCGGCGGGGACGGACTGATTCGTGAAGTGGAGTTGCTGACCGATGCGGAAGTGACGTTGCTGGCGGATCGGAGGAAGTTCAGGCCGTACGGATTGGAGGGCGGCGGGGATGGAGCGGCGGGACGCGCGCTGGTTTTGATGGCCGAGACCGGCGAAGAGATTGAGTTGCCGGGAAAGTGCAGCCGCCAGCTGAAGAAGGGCGACGTGCTGCGGATTGAGACGCCGGGCGGAGGCGGCTGGGGAAAGAACAGTGGACAGTGAGCAGTGAACAGTGGGCAGTTTTTTCGTGCGGGGTCAGGGGTTGTGCGATCCCACCCTAGCCACAAAAACAGAGACGTGGCGAAGGTGGGTCGCCCGGCTGAGAGTCTTGCTATCCCAGGTCCGAAAATCCGGACCTGGGGCACCCATTCTTGTGCGATAGCAGGCGCACCCTCATCCGGCTGCGATCCGAAAAGGCGGCGCTATGACGTCGGCAATTTGACTTCGACGTGGGAGGCGCTCTCGACGAAGGTGGCGATGGCGGAGTGATCGAAGTCGCCTTTGCCATCGGCAATGAGAGATGAGAGCATCTGCTGCACCTGCGCGGTGAGCGGCAGATAGACATGATTGGCTTCCGCGGTCTCGAGGGCGTTGCGCAGATCTTTTTGATGAAGGCTGATTTTGAAACCGGGCTTGAAATTGCGCGCGATGAGCATGGGGCCTTTGGCGTTGAGGACGGCACTGCCGGCGAGGCCGGATTTGACGGCGTTGACGACGACTTCAGGATTGAGACCGCAGCGCGTGGCAAGAGTGAGCGCTTCGCCCATGGCGGCGATGTTGCACGCGACCATGATTTGATTGGCGAGCTTGGTGGTGTTGCCAGCGCCGACGGGGCCGGTGAGAGTGACGCTGGAGCCGAGGCACTTGAGGATGGGCTCGGCGATCTCAAAAGCGGCAGGGCTGCCGCCGACCATGATGGCTAGTGTGCCGTCGATGGCTTTGGGCTCGCCGCCGCTGACGGGCGCGTCGATAAAATCGACGCCCTTCTGCGCGCATGCCGCGGCGATTTTCTGCGAGACGAGTGGGCTGATGGAGCTCATGTCGATGATGAGCGAGCCGGGCTTTGCGCCGGAGAGGATTCCGTTGGCGCCGAGAACGACCTCTTCGACTTCGGGGCCGTCGGGGAGCATGGTGATGACGATGGAGGCACGCGCGCCAACGTCGGCGTTCGATGTGGCACGCTGAGCGCCATCTGCGACAACGGAATCGAGCTTGGCGGGAGTGCGGCCGTAGGCGACGACGGTGTGACCTGCCTTGAGAAGGTTCCTGAGCATGGGGCGGCCCATGATGCCGAGGCCGACAAATCCAACGGTTGCCATCGTTCGTCTCCGTTCGCGGAATTTACAGCGGTTCTGCAGTTGCTACGTCCCGAGGTTGTGGACGCCAGGTGGATTCTTCCTCAAGAAGAATCCGCCACGCACCAGGTCTGGAAACGGCTACATTCACTGCGGAACCGCTCTAAGATGGGACTGTGCGCAACTACTTCAACTATTTTACCGAGATCGAGGAGCGCTTCCAGCAGAGGCGGGGAACAATTCTGCTGCTCTCGACGCTGGATTGGGCGCTGATCGAGATGTGGCGCGAGGCGGGGATTCCTCTGGAGGCCGTGTTGCGCGGGATCGATGCGGCGTTTGACAAGTACGAGGCGCGGCAGAAACGAGCCCGCATGCAGCGCGTGAACGGGTTGGCGTGGTGTGCGCAGGCGGTGATGCAGGCGGCCATGGAGATGAGTGAGGCGGCAGTGGGCTCGGCTGCGGCGACGACGACGGCGCAGGAATCGGGGTTCGAGCACGAACGCGTGGCGGCGCATTTGATGGCGGCGGCGGAGGCGCTTGATCGGGCGACGGTGGCCGATGAGGCTTGCCGGGCAACAGCTGCGCGGCTGCGCGAACTTGCCGCGGAGGTGGCGGCTGCAGGCGGGGAAAATGCGGCGGCCGTCGATCTTGAGACTCTGGAGCGGTCGTTGAATGTGCTCGAGGAGAAGCTGTTTGTCGCGCTGACCGCGGCGGCGCCGGAGGCTCTGCTTGTGGGCCTGAAGGAGCATGCAGCGCGGGAGCTGGCACCCTACCGCAGCCGGATGGGCGCGGTGCAATTGCGGCAGGTTGAACAACAGTTTGAGCGGAAACAACTGCTGGTGCACTACAGCCTGCCGCGGTTGAGCCTGTTCTACATGAGCCAGCAATGAAGAAGCGGGCGCGCAGTGGCGTAAAAGGCAAACCTCAGGGGCTAAAGCCCCAATCATCTTATGGCCCTCATGCGGCACGACTGAAGTCGTGCCCCGATACAAAGCCAACGATAAACGTGGATGGGTCCGCGGCGATGCAGCTCGTCCAGATTGAGAAGCCGATCTACGGCGGGGCGTTTCTGGCGCGCGTTGAAGGCAAGGCGATGTTTGTGCCGCTCACGTTGCCCGGCGAGCAGGCGCGGGTGCGCGTGGTTGAGGAGAAGCGAGGGTACGCAACGGCCGAAGTGGAGGAAATTGTTGCTGCGGCGGCGGAGCGGATTGCGCCAGCCTGCAAATATTTCGGGGCGTGCGGCGGCTGCCAGTATCAGCACGCTGCGTATGAAGCACAAGTCGAGATGAAGCAGGCGATTTTGCGCGAAACGCTGGAGCGGGGCGGGGTGCGCGCGCCGGAGGCGATAACGGTGCTGGCGGGCGATCCGTGGGCGTACCGCAATCGGATCAGGTTGGCTTTCGATGCGGAGGGACGGGCGGGATATCGCGGGCGGCGGTCGCATGCTTTGGTTGCGATTGACGAGTGCCCGATTGCGGCGTCGCTGCTGGTGCGGGCGGCGCTGGCGGCCGGAGAGATTGTGCGCGAGTTGCCGGTGCAGCTTCGGCCGACGGAGATTGCGCTGTTCTGCGATGCAGCGGAAACCGCATTGTTGGCGAGCGCGACGGTTGCGGGTGGTAGAGCGGATGGGCTTGAGGATTTTGCGCGGACACTTCAAGAGCGAGTCCCCGAAGCGAAGGGCGTGGAGTTTTTGGTCGAGGGCGAAAGGGGGCGAGAGGCGCGCAGAGTGGCGCAATGGGGCGCGAGTTCCCTGCTCTATCGTGCGGCGGGCTTTGATTATCGCGTGGATCAGGGCGCGTTTTTTCAGATTAATCGCTGGCTGGTAGATGAGTTGGTGGAGTGCGTGACTGAGGGGCTAGGCGGCGGAGTAGCCGGCCGCGGCGGACGGGCCCACCATGGCGGGCAGGCTTGGGATTTGTTTGCCGGCGTAGGGTTATTTGCGCGGAAGCTTGCGAAGCGATTTGAGCGGGTGATTGCAGTTGAGCCGGCGCCAGCAGCGATCGCGGCGCTCAAAGGGAATTTGACGGGAACGCACGCAGCGGCGGTAAAGGCCACGACGCTGGATTTTCTGCGTGGAGCGGCGAAGGGCGAACGGCCAGATGTGATTGTTGCTGATCCGCCGCGCATGGGGCTGGGCGCAGAGACAACGGAACTTCTGGGCAGGATTTGCGCGCCGGAGATGGTGTATGTATCGTGCGATCCGGCGACACTGGCACGCGACCTGCGCGCGCTTGTGACAGCTGGCTATGCGATCGAGCGCATCACGCTTGCGGACCTCTTTCCGCAGACCTTTCACCTGGAGACGGTGGTCAAGCTGCGGCGGTGACGGGGCTAAGCTTGGGGTTGCGTGCCGGGAATCCGAATTCCTGCTAGGCTTGATGCCACATTCACTCTTCAACCTTGGGCCCCATGCATCGCGACAACCCCGACACAGCGCAACGCACGCACGGCTTAACTGCCGTGCCGCTGTTTCATGCGGCGTGGCTGTTTGCTTTTGGGATTGTTGTGGCCAGCCGCGTGTGGCTTCAGCCTCCACTTGTGCTTGTCTTGTTGGTTCTGGTTGCGGCTCTATGCGTCGCGGCGGTCTGCCGCGGCGGTCACGCGAAAAGAATTGCGTGGTTGCCGCTCGCGGTCTTGTGGATGCTGCTGGGCACGTGGTGCGGGGAGATGGAGCCGCAGCCGGCGCCCGCTCCAGAGCTGGTCGCGCTTTCTGACGGATTGTTGCGCACCGTGGAGGGGACCGTGGTGGATGCGGGTCCGATGCGCACCGAGCTCGAGCAGAATGTCGACGAAGCCTCCGCCACTTCACTGACACAGCGCGTCGACCTGCGCGTGGTGGCGGTTGAAGTGGTGAACGACGAGACCGATGCGCAAGCGCCAGCAAGCGGCGGCGTGCGGCTGACGGTGCGCTGGCCCGCCGCGACGGGCTGGCCCGGAGATGCGGAAGCTCAGGGTGCAGCGCCGCCGTTTCGATGCGGCGAGCGCTTACGGGCAGTGGTTCGGCTCCTGCGGCCAGAGTCTTATCACGATCCGGGGGTATGGAGCCGCGCGGATTATCTGCTGGACCAGGGAATCACGTCGACAGCAACGGTTGCAATTGACCGCGTAGACCGGCTGGGGCCTGCGCCGGGAACATTCTTGTCGTGCAGGTTGCGCGGATGGCAGCACGCGTCGACGACGCGGCTGCTGGCGCTGCCCGCGGCAATGCGGAATCTGCCGGCGCCGCTGCGGCTGAGCGAGGACGACGCTGTGATGCTGGCGGCGATGGTGGCCGGCGACCGCACGTACCTGACCCATTCGCTGCGCGTGGGCTTTGAACGCACAGGCTCCTTTCACATGCTGGTGGTTTCAGGGTTTCACCTGGCGATTGTAGCGGCGTGCATCTTCTGGATCACGCGGCGGCTGCGCATGCCGCGCGTTCCGGCGACGATTCTCACAATCGCCGCGTCGTTTGCCTACGCGCTATTCACGGGATTCGCCACGCCAGTGCAGCGCTCGCTATGGATGGTGACGCTTTATCTACTGGGCCGGCTGGTCTATCGCGAGAGAAGCCCGCTGAACACAATTGGATTCGCCGCGCTGTGTTTGTTGGTGGTGAGCCCGCGGAGCCTGTTCGACTCAAGCCTGCAGATGACACTGCTGGCGGTGATTGCGATTGCCGGAGTGGCCGCGCCTTTGCTGCAGGGGACAATTCATCCTTATGCGGCGGCGATGCGCGATCTGCGGTTGGTGGCCGTGGACATCAAGCTTCCTCCGCGAGTGGCTGAGTTTCGGATGATGATGCGGGCGGTGGCAGAACGGCTGGAGGCTGCCGCAAATAGCGTGATCGCGTGGCGCATTTTTCCAGAGCTGGCGATGACGCTGCCGATGGCGGTCTATTTTCACCGCATTACAATTTTTGCGCTGCCTGTGAATCTGCTGATTTTGCCGATGCTGCTGGTGTTGATGCCGGCGGCGCTTGTGACAATGCTGATGCTGGTTGTGTGGCCGGCGGCGGCGATGATCCCGGCGATGGTGGTGGCCCTGGTGCTGCACATCGGGGTCGGGCTGGTGCATCTGTTCGGCTCCATGGCGCTTGGAGATTTCAGGATTCCAAACCCGCTGCTGTGGCAGTCGGCGGCGTTTTGCGCGCTGTTGGGAGTGGCGATTGTGCTGGCACACGAGAGCCTGGGACGCGGGACGCCCTGGATGCGGCGCGGAGCATGGGTTGCGCTGGCGCTGGCGGCGCTGGCGGCGGTGATGCCACGGCCGGTGGATCGGCCGAAGGGCGCAATGCTCATGGAGGCGATCGACGTGGGACAGGGCGACTCGCTGCTGGTGATTACGCCGGATGGAAAGACACTGCTGGTGGATGGAGGGGGATTTGGCGGGGGTCCAAGGCAGGCGCCACAAGATTTTGACATCGGCGAGGAAGTGGTGTCGCCGGCGCTTTGGGCGCGGGGCATTCGGCACCTGGACGCGGTGGCGCTGAGCCACGCGCACTCCGACCATATGGGCGGATTGCCGGCGGTGCTCAGGAATTTTCATCCCGATGAGCTGTGGGTGGGGAACAATCCGCGGTTCGGAGCATATAACGCGCTGCTCGACGAGGCCGCAGCGCTGCACGTGCGGGTGAAGAGTTTTCGCGCGGGCGATGCGTTCAGTTTCGGGAGCACCCAGGTGAATGTGCTGGCTCCGTTTCGCGATTACGTGCCGGGCGCGGAGCCGACGAACAACGATTCTCTGGTGCTGCACGTGGCGTACGGAGCAACTTCGGTCATGCTCGAGGGCGATGCGGAAGCTCCCATTGAACAGGCGATGCTGGCGGAGCCGGGACTCGGGAGCACTCTGCTGAA
>JBEKWT010000063.1:0-11295 GCA_049512795.1 Occallatibacter sp. | reverse complement strand
GCAGCCCGGCCTTCTTCCGAATCCCTTATCAATTCTCGCGTGCTAGACTGTGCACGCATTTCAAGCCCGTGTCTGCCGGCATCATAGAGCGAGCTACTCTTGGCCGATTCGGCGCGGGTTCGGAGACTGCCATGCCCGACTCACCCAAAGATCCAACGCTCTATGCTTCTCTCACTCGTCGCCGTTTTCTCGCCACAGCAGCGGCTTCAGTCGCCGTTTCATCCAGTCCCATTCTGCGAGCAGCCCGCGTCCCGGCTTCCGATCGCATCACGCTTGGCGTTATCGGCTGGGGCATGATGGGCCCGTCGAATACCAAGGTCTTCCTCACGCTTCCCGACTGCCAGGTCGTCGCAGCCTGCGACATCGAGTCGAATCACTTGCAGGCGGCGGTCGACACCATCAACGGCCACTACGGAAACAAGGACTGCGCTTCCTACCACGACTATCGCGAATTACTCGCGCGCAGCGACATCGACGCTGTAATGATTGCCGTCCCCGACCACTGGCATGCGCTTCTGGCCACTGAAGCGGCGGCTCGCAAGAAAGACATCTACGGCGAAAAGCCCCTGGCGCGAACCATCGCCGAGCAGCAGGCCATCGTGAAAGCTGTGCAACAGAACGGCGTTATTTGGCAAACCGGCTCCTGGCAGCGTTCGCTTCCCACGTTCCACAAAGCCTCGGAGATTGTCCGCAATGGCCTCATTGGCAACGTCACTCATGTCGAGGTTGGTCTTCCCGGCGGCCATCACGACTTCCCAAACACACTGCCCGCTTTCATCGGCCGTCTTTCCTCGCTTCCCGAAAAGATCACCAATCCTGCAACGGTTGTCCCCGGCACTTCCGCCTGGAATCTCGCCGTCACAGATCCTCCTTCGACCCTCGACTACGACCGCTGGATCGGCCCGTCCAGGATGGAGCCCTACATCGACGTCCGGGTCTACCAAAACTGGCGATGGAACTACAACACCGGGGGTGGGCAGCTTCTGGATTGGATCGGGCACCACGGCGACATTGCCCATTGGGGTCTCGGCTTCGATGAGACCGGCCCCTCCGAAGTGAGCGCCTTCGGCGAATTCCCGCCATCCAACGCCATCTGGAACACCGCAACCAAGTACACCATCGAGTGCACCTATCGCAAAGAAGTCACGGGGTATCCCAACGACGTCGTGATGACCATCGCAGGGGGCTCTCCGGCCATCAACATGGGAACAAAATGGATCGGAAGCGATGGATGGGTGTGGGTCGATCGCAGCGGATTTGATGCCTCCAACCCCGAGTGGACCAAGGGAGATTCTCTTCCCGAAGACCAGCGGAAGATCAAGCTCTATGTCTCAGCGGAACATCGGCGCAACTTTCTCGATTCCGTCCGGTCCCGCAAACCGACCATCGCCCCGGTCGAAACTGGGCACCATTCCACGATCCCCGGCCACCTCGGCCTTATTTCCATGCTCGTGGGCCGCAAAATCCGCTGGGACGTGAAGCGGGAAGTGATTCTCGACGATCCTGGGGCAAGCGAATTGCTTTCACGGCAGTACCGGGCGCCTTGGAGGCTCGCCTAGCGCCATGCCGCTGATCGATACGGAATGGAAGTTGGACGTCTTTTCTACGGTTTCGTTCCGGCCCAATAATTGGCCCGTGCCACAATCCGCGCCCCATAGTCCTCCGTCGTCCGCACGCGAATCGTATGTAATCCCGGCGTCGGATCCGACGGACTGAAGGTGATCAAGTACCGGTTGCGCGCATCCCGCGCCGCACGCAGGATTTCCGCCTCGAATGCCTTGTCGCCGAAGAATGTCGTGTACTCGCCACCGCTCATCTCGGCCACCTCTTTGGTTACATTCTTTTTTGCCGCATTGAGAGCCATCACCAGCGGCGCCAGCAAATTCCCTCCGGCTGTCTGCTCCGGCAGCCCCGGCGTTGGCGTATGAGCCGGCGTCGTCTGCCCATAATTCCTCTGGCCCATACCGCTGGCAAGCTCCGCCAGCCCCGGCGAGAATGACACGCTCAGCACCAGCACATCCGACTCGCCAATCTTCCTGATCAGCTGCACCGGCTTGGTGTGCTTGCTGCCATGGTCGCGTTCTCCACTGATGAGCAGCAGCACGCGCCGGTACTCCTTAGGCTGCGACTCGAGCAACGTCACCGCGTAGTTCACCGTGTCCAGAATCGCCGCTCCGCCATTGCCCGGCTCGAGTTTCGTCAGCTCCGTGTTCACCAGATCGCCTGAGTGCGTAAAGTCCTGGATCAGGTGCGGCGTGGAATCGAATCCCACCATCGCCACCTGGCTGCGCGGGTCGAAGAGAAACACATCGAGCAGCGGGCCCAGCCGCGCCAGCTTGTTAAACTCCAGCACGCTCGCGCCGCCATGCTCCACCGCGACCACAAGGGCTACCGGCGCCGTATCCATCTCCGGCTGCACCTTGATTTTCTGCGGAACGCCGTCGTCCTCCAAAATAAAATCGCTCGGCTTCAGCCCGTAGAGAATGCTTCCACTCTTACTTTCCACCAGCGTCGGCACCAGTACCTCGGTTGTGGTCACGCGCAGACTCGGCGCCTCGCCTTGAGAGGCGGACATCGGCTTGGGCGGCTCAACTGGCGGCAACTGGGGCGGCGGCAATTGCTGTGCCCGTCCGGCCGCAGCCAGGAGGACAATCGCGTTGACAACACAAAAAGCGGAAAGACGGATGCTCATGCACTCTTAGACTTGATCCTAAGTGATGCGGCCCTGCGCTGTGGCTCGCTATCCCTTTCCGGCAAATCTTTATTTACTGCCCTTTTCGTTCCTTGTTATTCTCGCTCTTGGAGACTTCGATGCCGACACAACGTCACAACCCCAAAGTCGACGCCTACATCAAAAAGTCGCGTCCCTTTGCCCAGCCCATCCTCGTGCATCTGCGCAAGCTCGTCCACGCCGGATGCCCCCAGGTTGAAGAAACCATAAAGTGGAGCCGCCCCTTCTTCGAGTACCGCGGCGTCATCCTCTGCAACATGTCGGCCTTCAAGGAGCACTGCAGTCTGGGCTTCTGGGGGCTCGAAATCGGAGCCATCCTGCGCCAGGCCGGCGTCGTGCGCGACGGTGCGATGGGCTCGCTTGGCCGCATCACCGGCATCGCATCACTCCCGCCCGAAAAGAAGATGATCGACTGGGTTGCTCAGGCTGCGGCTCTCATCGAGAATGGCCAGGAAAGGAGCCCGATCGCGGCTCGCCCTCGCGTCGTCAAGCCTGCCAAGCCCACCTTAAAAACTCCGCCAGATCTTAATAGCGCTCTCAGCAAGAGCAAGAAGGCAACCGCAGCCTTTGCCGCCTTCAGTCCCAGTTGCCGCCGCGAATATATTGAGTGGATCGTCGATGCCAAGCGGCCCGAAACACGCGAGCAACGCATCACCACGGCCGTCGGCTGGATCGCCGAAGGCAAACAGCGCAACTGGAAATATCAAAAGTAGTTGCTCCGCCTGATCGACGAGCTCCTACTCCCTATTGGCCACCCCCTATTTCCTGCCTTGTTCGCGCCTCGCGCTCCAATTGCCCGGTCCAGACCAGAAAACGCAGCAACTCCCAGCGCTCGGTCCACATGAATCCCAGCACTGTCTTCGCCGTCAGCGTCTCGGCCTTTTTGCCCGAGTAGGTCTCCACGCGCCAGCGCAGAAACTCGCTCCGCCACGGTGCCAGCCGGTGGCCCCGTGTCGCATTCCACAAGAAACGCAGCGCTGCAAACAAGGAGAATCCTCTCGCCTCAAGTATAGAGAAGCTGGCGCACTTCGCGCCGGTCGCAGATTCATCCCTGCAGCTTGCTGAACAGGCTGTTCGACGTCGACTCCAGTTGCGCGATCACGTCTTCGAGAGCCGTCTGCTGTGTCTCCGCCAGGGAAAGCTGCGTGGAAATGGTGGGAAGATCGGCCTGCATCAGATCGGTCTGCGCTGCCGTCAGCTGCGTCTTCTCGCTTGTTACGGCGCCCGACGCCGCGCTCAGTTGCGTGATCGAGCTGTCGACCGTCACGCGCTGCTGGGAAACGAAATTCAGCGCCGTGCTCAGCGCCGCCGTGTCGCTCGCCGCCTGCGCGGTGTTCACCTGCCCGCTCGAATAGTCGGCAACCAGGGCGTTCAGCGCGCCGAAGACGCTGTTCGTCCCAGCGCCAAGAAAAATCTGATCGCCCGGCACATTCAACTGAATCTTCTGCCCGTTTGGCAGCTCGAGAAAATTCACATTCTCGTCGCCGTTGTAGCTCGTCACTGCCGGTGATGTCGCCGCCGAAGTCGAGAACGGCGCCGCGGTTGTGTTTCCGCCCGCAAAAATGAATTGGCCCTGATAGCTCGTATTCGCCAGCGACTGCACCTCGTCCACAATTCCCGAGATCTGATTGGCGACCGATTTTACATCGCTTGAATTCATGGTCCCGTTGTTGGCGCTCGTGGCCAGCGAGATCGCCTGCGTCAGCTCCGTTACCACGCTGCCCAGCGCCGAATCTGCCACCTGCAACTGTCCCGTCACCAGATTCGAGCTCGCGGTGAATGAATCGTCCTGCTGAATCTGGTTCAGCAGCAGCACATTCTCGCCCGAGCCCACCGGGTTCTGGCTCAGCGATGTGATGCTCGCGCCGCTTGAAAGCTCCGAGCTCAACTGCTGCTCACTGGCTTGCGTCTGGTCCAGCGAGCCCACCAGATTCGCGATGTATGTCGGATCAACTCGCATTGCGTTGCCCCACAATTGCTGCCCTAAGCATTTTGCTTTGTCGCCTCCTGCCCCAGAGCGCGATTTTCAACTTCTTACTGCCTGAGTTTGTTCTTCTTGTTCCCTCGGTCCCCGCCTTTACGCCACCGCCGTCTCCTGGCCCAGATTCAGCGCCGAGGCCATAACGGTGTTCAGCAGCGTAAAAACCTGCGAAGCCGCTTGATAGCTGTTCTCGAGCGTCGACATCGCCGCCGCTTCATCGTTCAGGTTCACGCTCGACAGCGCGTTGTTCTGTGTCTGCAACTGCGTCACCGACGCGTTCTGCGCCGTGTTCTCTGTCTGCACCTCTGAAACCATAGAGCCCAACGTAGAAACAAAGTTCGAGTAGTAGTTGATCGGCGTCTGCCCATTCACGATCAGCCCGTTGGCAAGACCCGCCATCGTCAGGGCGTTAGAGTTGTCTCCGGTCCCGTTTCCAGCGCCCGCCGCCGCAACCTGGCTGGGATCGGTCATGATCACGCTCATCGCCGCTGCGCTTCCCGCAACCTGCGCCGGCTCCTTGAAGATATAGAGCGGATTTGCCAGCGTTCCGGTAACGCCATTCAAATCCGTGCCCGCATTGTTCTGCGCGTTCACCGAAGTCGAGATACTGTTCGCCAGTTGGTCGAGCGAACTGAGCGCGCCGGAAATGTCTACGTCCCGTGCCGTCAAATATCCTCCCAATTGCCCGCCCCCCGATGCCAATTGCGACGTAATATCCGTCCCCCCGAGAAAGAAATCTGTAACGCCATTCACCGTTCCCGTGGTCAGTTGGAAGTTCTGTCCCTCCGAGACCAGCAATTGCCCCGAGGTTGTCGTCACTGACAATCCGTTATTCTCCGTGGTCACCTGGTTGATTCCGACGAGTTGCGAGAGCTGGCTCAGGTCCTGCTGGCGCTGATCTTCAAGCGTTCCCGCATCGGAGTTCGGAGAGCTGGACTCGATCGAAAGATTCAGTTGCGCGATTGCGCTGGTCAGCGAGTTCACTTGGCTCACCACGCCCGTTGTTTCCTGGTTGATGGCCGCGCTCTGCCCGTTCAGGCTGCTAGCCGCACTGGAAATATCGCCGGCCAAGGTCGACGCCGACGACAACACCTGCTCGCGCAGAGCGTTGTCCGTGGGATCGCTCTCGAGCGACGAGAAGGAATCGAAGAAACTGGTGATGTCGCTGCCGATGTCTCCGGCCGTCGCGCTTGACGAGCCCGAATCCGGCGTGAACAACGCCTGCATGTTGTTCAAGGCTGTCAGCCGCGTGCTCGATGCTGAGGCCATTTGCTGCTGCTGATCCAGCCGCTCCTCTAGAACCCGGTCGCGCTGCGAGGTCGCCCCCGTCTCCATCACGCCGTCGCCAACGAGCACACCACCAACCGAGATGGGCGCGTTCTCCTGCCAGTCCGGCTTCTCCTCCGTGTACCCGGTCGTGTTGGCGTTGGCCACGTTGTTCGCCACCACGTTCAAAGCTTCCTGGTCGGCGTCCAGTGCCCCTGTCATCACGCTTAATGCGGAGTTAATCGTCCCCATCGACAGCCTCCGCCTTCTTGCCGGCTTCGGCAACAACTTCTGCACTGGCGCGAATCAGCCGCTCGCTGTACTCGAGACGCCGCTCGCGCATCTCACGCAGCCGCCGCATCACGTTTTGGTTGGCGCGCGTCACTGCCAACACCCGGCCGAGTACCGCCATGCCCGGTGCCGCCTCCCGCGCCTGGCGCGCCAGATCGCTCTTCTCCCCCGCGTCCATCGAGTCCAGGTCCCGATTCAGTGCCTCGCAGGAGAGCGCCAGCTCCTCGAGCCGTGGCGCATCCAGGCGCGCCAGCGCACGCGAAGCCTCCACCACGAGCTCCTTGATCTCCGGATTCGCCGCGGGTGCCTCAAGCTCTTGCATGCTTCGCGTTCCTCTCCCGTTTGCCTGCCCTCATGGTTCATTGAGTTCAGTTTGGCGCTGGTTTGTTTCGTCAAGCCCCCAGGTTTCTTCGAGCCCGCCCAGGTTTCGTGACCGCCGGAAGGGCCTAGGCGCCACTCAGCATCGCGTCAACCAACTTCGAGGCCACCGCTGCAGCCAGCACATCGTAAGTTCCCGCCGCCAGCGCCGATTGAATGGCCGATACCTTGTCCATGCGAACGCCCTCGTCCGAGAGGGCCTGCGAGACCTCATTCCCCGCGGCGCTGAACGTCGCCCGATCGGAATCGAATCCGCTCCCGCTCGTGGCCGTGCTCCCTTTGGACTGCGGCGCAGACTGGGGCGTCGGGTTCACTCCCAACAGTGACCTTAATCCGTCCAAACTATTGCGAATATCCATACGTTTTGCTCCTTGTTGGGCCTATCGGCCTCTCTGCTAATCACTCTAGTCATAAAGGAGTTCTCATCACGGTATTGCCGTGCAGATTTCTGGTTACCTTCCCGTTTCCGAGCTGGTTACCGGAGTGTGAGAGCTCTTTAACAATCCGATCGGCAATCCCAAATCCGCCGCGCTCGCTCAGCGCCTGCCCCAGCGCCTCGGATGCAAACTCGCCCAGTGCTCCAGTTGAGCCCGAACTCGACGCCGCACCCAGATCCGAGTCCCCATCTTCAGCGCCTGTCAGCGCATCGCCGGCCATCATGGGCTGCAATAACTCCTTCATCATCTGCCCTTCAAACTCGTGCGCTGCCTTCACCAGCCGCGGCGATGGCGTCGCTTGTGCGTCAGATGCGGCGGCATTTCCGGCGATCGATCCAGCATGCATTGTTACCCTCAACCTCTTGTTTCCCACCTTGTCCCCAATTTCCCTCTCCCCGTCTTCTAGGTAGCGTTCTCCCTCGTTCCCCGGGTCCCGCGTCACAGAACTTCCAGATCGGCGTCAAGCGAGCCAGCTGCCTTCATCGCCTGCAGGATCGAGATCACATCCCGTGCTCCCGCTCCGGTTCGCTGCAATTCCTCGACCAAATCCTCCACCGTGGCGCCTTCCTTCAGCTCGATGCGATTCACCGGCTTGTCCTGGGCCTGAACCGTGGTCTGCTCCACCAGTTGTGTGGTCCCGGACGACATTGCGTTGGGCTGCGAGACCTCCACTTGAGTGATCACGTTGATGCTCAGGCCGCCATGCAGAATCGACACCGGCTGCAGCCGCACCGTGCCCCCAATCACAACCGTTCCCGTGCGCTCGTTCACCACCACGCGCGCCCGCGGAAAAACTTCGATCTCAAGTTCCTCCACTTTGTCGAGCAGTTCCGCCACATCCTCGTCCGGCTTGACCGCAATCTCCACGCGCCGGCTGTCGATTGCCTTGGCTCGCGCTGAGCCCATTGCCTGCGGGTCAAGCGCGTTGTTGATCGCATCCGCCATCTGCTCCGCGGTGTGAAAATCGGCGTCGTTCAAAATCACGCTGACGGTTCGCATCTGCTTCAAGTCGAAAGGCGACGCCCGCTCCACCATGGCGCCGCCCGGAATGCGCGCCGTGGTGGGATGATTCATCTGCTTTGAGCTGCCGCCCGACGCGGCCGTATAACCTCCCAACACCAGCGCTCCCTGCGCCTGCGCGTAAATCTGCCCATCCGGCCCGTAAAGCGGCGTCATCAGCAGGATTCCGCCTTCGATCGATCGCGCATCCCCGGCCGAAGACACCGTAACGTCCACCTTGTACCCCGGCCCGCTGAACGGGGGCAGCGTGGCCACCACAAACACCGCCGCCATGTTTTTCACCTGCATGTTGCTGGCGCTGTTCGATCCCGTTTGCGGAACGGTGATGCCCATCTTCTCGAGTGCCGAAACCAGCGTCTGCGCGGGAAAGACCGTCTGCGAGCTGTCTCCTGTGCCCTTCAAGCCGACCACGAGCCCGTAACCCACCAATTGGTTGTCGCGAATGCCTTCGATGGTGGTTACATCCTTGATCCGCGACTTCTGTCCGGGCTCCTCGGGCTGAACCAGCGCGATCGACAAAAGCCATACCGCGGCCACCGCCATCCACCACCAGAACATCCGGCTCTGCCGCAGCGGCAAGCGGCGGTGTCGAACTCCCGTAACTGCGCAGGCAGCCTGCCTATCCGTCACCGGCCCCCCGATCGTCCTCTCCGGCACGTGATTCATGTCAGAACACCACCAGCTTTTCCAGCAAACGCACCAGCGGATTCGATCGGTAGGTTGAGTCGTTCACAATCCCCTTGCCCGTCACGTCGAGCTCGAGATCGGTCATGGCCGTCGAAAGCACCTGGTTTTGGTTGCTCACGTCTTCAGGCCGCACCAGGCCGCGCAGCGTGATTAGTTGCGTCTGTTGCGAGAAAGTGATCTGCCGCGTCGCCTGCACCACCAGCATCCCGTTGGGCAGCACATCCACCACTTCGGCGCCAAAAGTTGTCGCCAGGCTGGAGTCGGTGGTGCTCTGCCCCTGCGCCGTCAGCCCTGACGAGGCAGTCGCGCCGACCAGGTTCTGCAGGGCGTTGGAAGCCTTGAGCGCGCCAAATAATGAGGTGACACCGGAGTTGGCACTCGAGGCGCGCGAGTTCTTGACCTGGCCGTCGGTTGAAGCCGTCAGGCTTTCGCCCACCACAATCATCACCACGTCATGAATGCGGAAGGCCTTCACATCCGTGCCCAGGCGCACCAACTGGCCATTCGGGCTCCATAGCGATCCCGGCGTCCGCACCTCCGCCGCCTGCTGGGCGCGCACCCTCCCGATATAGGCGCTCAAAGCCTCCTCCGGCGGTGTCGCCTTGATCGCAGGCACTGCGGGCTTAGGTTTCTTCGCCCAGGTCCCGGCCGGCACAGCCAGAAGCGCGCCGAGAACCACTGCCGCCGCCCAACTCTTCTTCACGGTTGCGCCTCGCTCCCCGGGGTCATCTCCGCCCTTCCCGCCGCAAGCGCCACCACGCGCAATACCTTGCCGCCAATCTTCAGCCGCGCTTTGAACTCGGCCCCAACAGCCGCAGACCCGAGCGCCACGGCTTCCAGCCGCGCGTCGATCACTGAGGTGTGTTCCTCCACGATCACCGCGTCGCCTGCGTGAATTACGGGACGAACTGGCGCGGCGGCCGGGCTCTGTGCGTCTTTCCGCCCCGCCTCCCCCTCAACTCCGCCCGTCAAATCCGCCTTTCCCGTCTCGATCCGAACCATTCTGCCCGGCCCCGCCGGATTCGCAATGTCGCGGACCAGAAGCCATCGGTCCCCGGTCGCGGAATCGTCGATCTCACGGATCACAACTCCGGGCCGTTCTTCGAGCGGCGGCGAGCCGGCGGCCGCGGTCTGGCCGCAGGCCGGCGGCGGCGATAGAACCAGCAGCGCCACAAAACCAACGAAGACCATGGAACCAAGTCTCACGGTGTTCTCACCCGGCCAAACGCTCAATCAACGCATGAAATTAGTGCGTCATATTGTTGACTTCGGAATACATATCATCTGCCGCTTTAATGACTTTCGAGTTCGATTCGTAGGCGCGCTGCGCCAGCACCATCTGCACAAACTCCGTCACCACATCCACATTCGAGTTCTCCAAATACCCCTGCTGCAACGTGCCCATCCCTTCAGTGCCGCCAGGGTTTCCCAGCACCGGATCGCCGGAGCTAAGCGTGGCCGTCAGCAGGTTGTTGCCCATACTTTCTAGGCCGCCGGGATTAGGAAACGTGGCCAGCTGGATCTGTCCCAGTTGCGAGGGGTTCTGCTGCCCGGCGAGGGTCGCGTTTACGACGCCATATTGGGTGATCGTCACAGCGGTCGCATTCGACGGAATCGTGATCGTTGGAATCAGAGGGTCGCCATCCGTAGTCACAATGGTTCCCTGGTTGTTCAAGTGAAACTGCCCGGCGCGCGTGTAGGCGATCGTGCCGTCGGGCCGCTGCACCTGAAAAAACCCCGCGCCCTGGATGGCCGCATCGAGCGGGTTGTCGGTCTCATTCAATTCGCCCTGGGTGTTAATCACCTCGGTCGCCGCCGACTTGGTTCCCAAGCCGATCTGCAGTCCCGCCGAGACCGTGTTCTGGCTCTCGGCCGCGCCGGGGGTCACCATGTTCTGATACACCATGTCCTGAAACTGGAGGCGCAGTTGCCGGAATCCTGTCGTCGACGAGTTGGCCAGGTTGTTGGCGATCGTGTCCAGATTCATCTGCTGTGCGCTCATGCCACTGGCGGCTGTATACAAGGCTCGAATCATGGGTGACTTCCTTCGGTCGTCATTCTCAGTTCGTAGTTCTTAGTTCGTAGTTCTTGGTTTTCTGTTTCGAGTTGCCGTCCGCGATGAAGCCAGCGGCGCGGACCCGACTGTGAACGATGAACTCGCATTTCACACCTTCGGCAGATCCTCGGTGGCGAACTTGTTGAACTCGGTGTGAAAGACGGTCAGCGCCCTTTGCATCATCTCCGCCTGTCGCTGCATCACGATCAAATTCAGCGATCCCTGGACCACGTCCTGATTGGCGGCCTCAAGAGCGCCCTCATGCACCGCCGCATCTTTGGCCGCAACCGGCGTCGCCCCTTGCGGCGCGACATAGCGGTTCGCGCCCTCGGGCGTCAGTTCGGTTGCGGCAGGAAAGCTGACGACACCGACGGTCGCCACGGCGCCGCCCGCCACCGAAACCGTTCCATCACCGCCCACCGACACTTCGCCTGGCGGAATCACGATC
>JBEKWT010000062.1:0-14681 GCA_049512795.1 Occallatibacter sp. | reverse complement strand
CCAGCCTGGTACTGATGAGCGCCATCAAGGTCGGGAGCAGAATATAGGGCGCCATCACGGTCTCGTAGATTTCGTTCCAGAAGGAATAGCGGTGGTTGCCCTGAATTCGCGAATTGGTGACGTTGGAGAGCGCGAGGTGAGGCAGCGCGTAGGCCAGAATGGCGGCCCAGTAGCCGGGAATGTTGGTATGGCCGAGCAGCAGATAGATGAGCGGCGCAGTGAGAAAGATGAGGCGCGGCACGGCGTAAAGGAAATGCCCGACGGCGTTGAAGTAGCAAAGCCGCTGCGGGAAACTGAGCCCCGGCGCGAAGAGGGGATTCTCGATGCTGAGAACCTGGATCATGCCGCGCGCCCAGCGAACACGCTGGCCAACGTGGGCCGAGAGTCGTTCTGTGGCGAGCCCGGCGGCCTGGGGAATGTTGATATAAGCGGAGTTCCAGCCAGCCATCTGCAAGCGAAGCGAAGTGTGCGCGTCCTCGGTTAGGGTCTCTTTGGCAATGCCGCCGATTTCGTCGAGCGCGGTGCGGCGCAGAATGGCGCAGGAGCCGCAGAAGTAGGAGGAATTCCAGAAGTCGTTGCCGTCCTGAATCACGCCGTAGAAGAGCTCGCCTTCGTTGGGGATTTTGTGGAACTGCCGAAGATTGCGCTCGAAGGGATCGGGCGAATAGAAGTGGTGCGGCGTCTGCATCACGGCGAGTTTGGGATCGCGCAGAAACCAGCCGACGGTCATCTGGAGAAAGCTGCGCGTAGGGACGTGATCGGAATCGAAGACGGCCACCAGCGGCGAGGACGTGGTTTGGAGCGCGGTGTTGATGTTGCCGGCCTTGGCGTACTGGTTGTCGGAGCGGGTGCGGTAGCCTATGCCGGCTTCAAAGGCGAATTGCTCGAATTCCTTGCGGCGGCCGTCATCGAGGATGTAGACGTGGAGCTTGTCAGGGGGCCAATCCATGTTCAGCGCGCCCAACGCGGTGAAGCGGACGACGTCAAGCGGCTCGTTGTAAGTGGGGATGAGGACATCGATCTCGGGCCAGTCGTCGGGATTCTCAGGCAGCGCGACGGGCGCGCGGCGCAGCGGCCAGATGGTCTGAAAGTAGCCGAGAAAAAGAATGACGAATGCGTAAGCCTCGGCGAGCAGCAGGCAAAGGATGAAGAAGACGTCTAATGCTTCCCAGTGATTGGCTGGATCCTGAAAAAAGCGAACGACCTGCTCGACGCGCCAGTATCCGTAGCGGAAGGTGCAGAAGATGGACAGCATCATGAGCATGAGAGTGATGAGATAGGAATCGGAGATGCGAGCCAGGACCAAAGCCATTACGAGGCTGAGCAGACCGAGGATGGCCTGTTGCGGCCAGCTGAGTGGAACAGTCGCCAGGAAACAGAAGACCGCGGCGACAAGAACGAGAAAAAGCAGGCGAAGAATCCTGGTCAACAGATTCTCGCCGGCACCGATGTCCTGCCGGATCCCGGCCAGGGTCATCGCTCGCTCCAGCGCACCCCGCGAAAGGTTGTGGTCGCGGCAGCGGAAAGGCTCTTGACCCAACCGGCCAGACTGGCAAAATCTTCAGCGACGGCGGAGTTGGGCGCATAGTCAATGATGGTCATGCCCTCGGCCAGGGCTTCGCTGACGGCGGGCGTGCGGCGCAACACAATTGGCAGCAGGCGATCGCCGAGTTGCTCGCGGAGCACTTCGCGCACATCCAGATGCAGGGGCAGCGAAGCGTCGAACTGGTTGAGCACGTAATTGGGCATCGAAGGACTGGTCGATGTGCCGCCGTTGCGTTCGAAGAAAGCGTCAATCGAGCTGACACTGACTACGGAGTTCATGTCGGGAATGAGCGGAACGAGAATTTGCGGAGCGAGGCGCATGATGCGGCGGGTAGTGGCGCCGGAGGCGGTAGCCAGATCGACGATGACGCGTCCCACTCCGCGCGCATGCTTGGAGATTTCGGCAGTGAGGGCCTCATGCGGCGCAGCCTCGGGGCCGAAGGCCTCGGGATCCAGGGTGATCATCTGAATGGGCGCGTCGCCACTGGCGACCGGAGGACCGAAGGTGCGCAACATTCCAGGACGCTGGTCGCCGGCGCCGAAGAAGAACGGCAATAGGCCGTACGCTGCGGTGTCCACGAGCAGAACGCGCTCACCGCGTGCGGAGAGTGCGCGGCCGAGCGTGGCGACAAGGCTGGTTTTTCCCACGCCGCCGGCCAGCGAAAAGACGGCCAGCACCGGGGGCCGTGCGGCGGCAGGAGCCGGACCTGGCTGCGCGGTCGGCGCGTTGCCTTCAAGGACGCCGCGCAGGGCGAACCAGCGCGTGGCCAGACGTTCGCGCGATCCCTGCAGCGTATCTTCGGGAGCCGGCGGAAGGCCGGAGGGGCTTGAGGCTTCTGTTCGATCGGGCATGAGCCACGCCGGGCGGCCCGCATTTTCGGCGGGATCGGGTGCGGACCACGGGGTGCGGGGCGGCATGTAGTTTTCTTCGCGCATGGCTGCGTTCGGCGCGCGGCTTGGCTGCCGGTACGAAGGCGGCACGGCTAAACCACGGAGAGCGGAAGCAAGATCTTCGCGAAGGGGGTGCTCCGGGTGCGGCCGGTCGATACTCGGGCGGTCAATACCCGGCCGGTCAGGCGGGGGCGGGGCGCCAGGTTGAAGTGGGCGAGGCGGCTGCGAGTAAGGCTGTTGCGCGCCTCGCTGTGGCGCGGTTTCCTCTTTGCGCGTGTCGCCGTTGCCACGCTTTGGCTCAAGGCTTTGCTGCGACCGTTGATGTTCCTCTTCCATGGCTTGCTCAACGCGTTGTCGGGCCTTCTCGCGAGTTTGCGCGCGCGAAGCGGAAAAGTCGCGGTACTTTGCGCCATGCAGGTTCGCCCACGAGTAGAGCGAAGCCACATCTTCCGCCGGCTCATTTGGGTCGGACTGCCCTTTCTGTTCCGTCATAATCTATCCCAAGGTCTAATTCTGCAATTCCGCCATGGATGATTCCCCATTTATACAGAGCCCCAAACGCGGCTGTTTTGACACGAGACACCGGGAAGGCGAACCCGGATGGCGGATGAATCCTTAGTGGTAATCGTAGTGTTATTGAGGTCGCCGAAACAATAACACTTGCACGCTGACCGAGCTAACACTTTCCAGCCATCGAAATCGCGAGAAGCGCCTCATTTTCTGCGCGATGCGGGCACTTATCCCCCGTTTGTAATCGCTTCTATGCGGCCCACGAGTACCATCGTACCAGCGGTTTTAGTTACCGAGTTGAAAATGTTTTCCGAGCGGCGCCGTGGAGGATGATGTGTCGCGATTCGCGGCAGACTAAGAAGCACAGCGGGACACGCCCGTTGGTGTGGATTCCCTACCCCATGAGGACATATCTTGGCCGACAAATCTCGCGCCTGTCTCGCGCCTGGCCTTGTGGTAGTTTTGAAAGAGCGGCAGTATGCGAGCCCGTAGCTCAGTTGGTAGAGCAACGCCCTTTTAAGGCGTGGGTCGTGCGTTCGATCCGCACCGGGCTCACCACGCGTGGCCGCACTTTCCCTGCCCTAACTGAAGTTTGGTCATCGCCCCGGTTAGGATTTCCGGGCGTGAGAGACGCTTGAGTTGGAATAGCGTTCGCCGCCGTTCTACGATGAAGCCTGCGGCTCCCGGGAGCCGCGTATCAAGAAGGACAACCAGCGATGGTTTCTGCGACGGCGATTGTTCGGCTGCAGGATAGGTTGACGCGGGAGTGGCACGGGCCGCTGAATGCGGAACGCGATGGGCCGTTCCCTGCCCCGGCCGGACCAGACAGCAAGCTGGGCGGCAAGCTGAGCGGTGCGGGCGGATCGCCGTCAGTTTCGGACGGCGAATGGCTGGGCCTTGTGGCATGCCAGCACCGAGCGAACTTCGATTTGTGGCACATTGAGGACGAGGCGCGAACTCCGGGCGCGAGCGATGCGGAGATTGCCCGAGTGAAGCGGCGCATTGACGAGACGAATCAGGTGCGCAACGATTTGATGGAGGGGCTGGACCGAGCCTTGCAGAGCTGGCTGGAAGGGCGCGGTCTGCCGAATCCCGCTGCGCCGCTCCATTCCGAGTCACCGGGACAGATGATCGACCGGCTATCGATTTTGGCGCTAAAGATCTACCACACGCGAGAAGAGGCGGAGCGGAGGGATGCGCCACCGGGACACGCGGAACGCAATCGCGAGCGGCTCAAGATTCTCTTGGAGCAACGGGAAGACCTTGCCGGGTGTCTCGATGCTCTGTGGCAGGAGACACTTGGCGGCACACGGCGCTTCAAGGTTTACCGCCAGTTGAAGATGTACAACGACCCCACGCTGAACCCGGCGATCTACGGGAAATCCGGAGGCTCAAGGCGCGGCTGAACGGAGGTCCAAGATCACCCATTGACGGATCGAGGGGTTCTGCGTATAAACATGGCCTAAGCACCGTTGTTCCTCGAGAGCAGTTCCCTGCCCGCGATTAAGCGGCGCCAAAGGGAAGGAATGCGCGCTTCTGGAAAACTCATGACGCAAGAGGCACAGTCCGCGGCCCCCAGCCGCAAGAAGACTTCAGTAGCAGCCGGCAAGTCCGATGGCCGCGGCCGGACAGGCAATGAGGCCGCGGTTCAGCACTACCAGGCCGCAGTGCAACTGCTGCAGCAAGGCAAGTTCGAGAAGGCGCTCGCCGCGCTGGAGAAGTTGCTTCCAGAAGCGCCTGCAGAATTGCAGGACCGCTGCCGGGTGTATATCGTTACTTGCCGGCGGCAGATGGAGAAAGGCAGCCTCTCGTTTCTAACGCCTGAGGAGCATTACGACTACGCCATATCGCAGCTCAACACCGGCTACTACGAGGAAGCGCGCGAACAGTTCAATAACATTCTGACTGGCCATCCCCAAGCCGACTATGCGTTCTATGGGCTGGCCGTGCTGGAAGCCATTACCGGGCATGTGCAGGACTGCCTGGACAAACTGGCCCGAGCGATTGAGCTGAATCCGAAGAACCGGTTGCAGGCGCGCGTCGATAACGACTTCCAGAACATGGTGGACGATCCGCGCTTCACCGAGTTGCTTTATCCTGAAGTTCCGTAGGTCGCGCTTTGAACTCTTCCAAAGTAAGAAGTGAACGCGCGCGTGCGCCGAATCCCGAGCATGCCGCCCGGTCTCTCGCGCCGGGGCTGCGCGTCGTGGCCATCGGCGGCGGGACGGGTCTTTCCACGCTGCTGCGCGGACTTCGCGGACATGTTTCCGCGCCGGGACAGGCCGCAGACGCGCGCTGCCCCATTGCCGACCTGGCTGCAGTGGTTACGGTAACCGACGACGGAGGGTCGTCGGGCCGGCTGCGGCAGGACTTCAACATGCTGCCGCCGGGCGATCTGCGCAACTGCATGGTTGCGCTGAGCGAGGAAGAGGATCTGCTTTCGAAGCTTTTTACGCATCGCTTTCGCGGCGGGAACGGGCTGAAGGGGCACAACTTCGGCAACCTGTTTGTGGCGGCGCTGACGGAGATCACGGGGGACTTTGCGCAGGCCGTGCAACTGGCTTCGAAGATTCTGGCAACGCGGGGCAGGATCTATCCGGCGACGACGGCGAATGCCACGCTAGTGGCGAGCATGGATGACGGCTCGCAGGTGCGCGGAGAGACGAATATCACAGCCAGCAAGCGGCGCATCGTGGAGTTGACGCTTGATCCACCTCGTCCGGCGCCGCTGCCAGAGACGCTCGAGGCAATCGAGCGCGCCGATCTGATTACGGTCGGGCCGGGATCGCTTTACACTTCGCTGATCACCAACTTGCTGGTGGACGGGATTCCCGCGGCGCTGGGAGCTGCGCGCGGCGTGCGGGTTTTTATCTGCAATTTAATGACGCAAGCTAACGAGAGCCTGAACCTGACCGCCTCAGAGCACATCGAGCGCATCTACGAGCACACACGAACGCAGATCTTCGATTACGCCGTTGTGAATACCGGGCAGTTTTCGCCGGAGACTGTGGCGCGGTATGCGGCAGAGGGCGCCGCGCCAATCAAGCCCGACGTAAAGCGCATCGAAGCGCTGGGTGTGCGCTGCGTCGTGGGCGACTTTGCCAGCGAAGAGAACGTGGTGCGCCACGCCGCGAGCCGGGTGGCCGACGCCGTCCTGGAGTTGGCCGGGAAACGCACAGGCCAGACACGAAATCTTCAATAAGAATTCCTTTTCACACCAAGACGGCATGGGATAGAGTCGAAGTGCGCATTTCCCAGACGTCCAGGTGCCTCCAGGCGTTCTCTCGTCTTTTCGCGGGGAGCGGGGGCGATAAGTTTGCTGGGGACGTGAAACTGGGAATTCACTTGGACGGCGGCCCCAAACGCAAAGCGGGGCCTTGGTGAAGAACGGCGTTTTTGATTATTCAGTTTGGGATTCAACCTCGGGAGGGACTATGGCGGATAGAGTCGCGGCAGGCGGTCCCTGCGAATGGCGAATTGGCTTTCGTTTGCTGAGCCGGAAACACCTTTTGGGGCCCCTATTCGTGTTCGTCGCGATGCTCGCCATGACGGCCGCTTTTGCGAAAGATAAGAAGCTCCCTTCCCCTGACACGTCATCGCCTCTTGTTAACGCGTCCGTATCCGGCGACATTGAAGTTGTCCGCGATCTCATTGACAAGGGCGCCGATGTTAACGGTAGGGACGTGCGAGGCAATTTCCCGCTTTATGCAGCTGTCGTTGGTGACCATGCCGACGTGGTTGAGTTGCTTATCAAGAGGGGAGCCAACGTTAATCAAACAAAGGCGATGGATGTTCTCCCAGTGATGGAGCGCAACACCGCCCCTCTCGACGCCGCATCGGTGGTTGGAGATGAAACCGTTGTTGAGATGCTCGTTAACGCAGGCGCTGACGTGAATGCGTTCGCCAACATCAACGAAGAGACAGCGAGATTGGCTCAGGGTCTGATTAACAATCCTCAAAGTTCTAAATTCCTCAAGCCCGAAACCATCGCCGCGTTACAATCTCAACTCGTAGAGAGGGACATTACACCGCTTACGCAAGCCTCGAAGTTTGACCACGCCGGTGTAGTAACGTTTTTGCTCGAACACGGCGCCGATTTGAATTTTCAGCGGCCGGGCAACAACACAGCGTTGATCGAAGCCGCAGGGGCTGGGAGCCGGGATGTAGTCGAACTGCTTATCAGCCGGAAAGCAGACCCGAATCGGAAGGGGTTCAACGGTGGCACCGCGCTGGCCCATGCGCTATTAGGCGAACAATACGAAAGTGCCAAAATCCTCATGGCAGCCGGGGCGGATTTTCAGCTGGATGACAACAGCGCCGCGCCCTGGTGGAGGCTTTTTGCCTGGGGAGCCTATCAGTCCCTTGTCGCGGAGAAACTGAAGGCCGATGGCATGAATGCGGAATCGAAGAGCAAGTTCACCGATGCCATCGCTTCGCTCACGGCGGCTCGAGACGATATGGATGAGTTCTCAGCGCACATTAGCGAGGAAGCCAGCAAAGCGGAAAAAGATGCGAAAAGCGCTGGGCGATTGGCTAACGTGTTCGCAGTAACCGACGCGGTTGCGGCTGTGGCCGTCCCGGTGCTTACGGACTTCTCTCGGAATGTTTCACAAAGGCAGATGGAACAAATAGCCGCACTTAGGAGTGCAAAAACGCCGGATCAATATTTTGCCAACTTCGAACAACTTGAGCGAGGGGTTCAGCAAGGGTCTGCTCCTTCGACGACGGTTGCAGAACCCAGCAGAAATGGACCGGCCGATTCAAACAGTTCTATTCAAATAATGCGCGCCTCCGCACAATCTATGCACCAATCCGCTCAAATGATGCAAGTATCGGCGCAGGAATTTTCGGAGAGGGCAGCAGCATGCAATAATCTGCTTCAACATATCGCCAGTGAGATGGCCACATTCCCCAGTGCAGCGGAGACTCACTAGCGCAAACGCCTCGAATGGAAAGTTTACTTTTCAATCGCACCCGGAACGAAGTAGAGTTAAACGGCGCAGCCGTTTATGCTGTGCCTTCAGGAGGGTTGATGAACAGAAGCCGAGTTTGGACGATCGTGGGCTGTTGCGGCCTTGGGCTCGCGGCGCTGGCATGGAGCCAGTCAAAACAGAAGCCGGGCCTGTGGGAGGTGACGACCCAGATGAATATGGGCGGCGCGAATGCGCCACAGATGCCGCAACTGCCTCCCGGCGTGCAGTTGCCGCCAGGCATGAGCATGCCGGCGTCGCCCTTCGCGCCGCAGACAACGCAGGTTTGCGTGACGCAGGCGATGATCGATAAGTACGGTGGTCCGTACTCGAATCCGCCGCGCGGCAATTGCAAGGTGACGAACATTGAGATGAGGCCGGACGGCATGACCGCGAAAATTTCCTGCACCGGTCAGTTCAATGGTACCGGCACGGTACAGGCGACGTTTGTCGACGCCAACACGACCAAAGTGATCGAGCACATTACGGGAACCGCGCAGATGGGGCCGAACAGTCAACCCATGGACATGACTGTGCAGTCGACTTCGACGTATAAAGGCGCGGACTGCGGTAGCGTGCAGCCAATGGCGATGCCGGCGAGCCAGTAGGCGGACCCGGCTTGTCGCCGGGACTACGCTTCGACGGTGCGCTTGAGCTGGCCGCAGGCGGCGAAGATGTCGCGGCCGCGCGGCTGGCGGATGTAGGCCGGAATTCCTTCGGCGACGAGGGCCGCTCGGAACTGCTCCGCAGTTTCTTGTTTTGGAGTCGCGTAGTGGAAATCCGGGCCGGGATTCCATGCGATCAGATTCACTTTGGCCGGCAGGCCGGTTCGGCGCACAAGGCGAGCGACCTCTCGGGCGTGCTCGGGCCGGTCAGTGACGCCGCCGAGCAGAACGTATTCGAAGGTGATGCGCTCGTGCGGGCGGAGGCGGATGCGGCGTACGGCATCGATTACGGATGAGATCGGCCACTTGCGGTTGATGGGCATGATCTCGCCGCGAATCTGGTCGTTAGGCGCATTGAGGCTGATGGCCAGCTTGGGGCGCAGATCGGACGGTTCGTTTGCGAATCTTTGAATGCCGGGAACGATTCCGGAGGTTGAGACCGTCATCCGCTGCGGACTCAGGCCGACTTCGTGGACCAACAAACGAACCGCAGCCATGAAGTTGTCGTAGTTGAGAAAGGGTTCGCCCATGCCCATGAAAACGAGATTGACGCGGTCGCGGCCGACGCGGACGGCGTGGCGATCGAGAACGGCGACGACCTGGCCGGCGATCTCGCCTGCCGTTAGATTGCGTTGAAGACCCAGCTTCGCAGTGAGGCAGAACTGGCAATTGACGGCGCAACCGACCTGCGAGGAGACGCAGATGGTAGCGCGGCGCCGGTCTTTTGTTTCGTTGCTGGCGCGTGTCTCGTCGCTGGCGCGTGTTTCGTCGCTGGCGCCGGATTCGTCATTGGATCCGTCGCCAGCCTCGCCATCGTCACCGTCGGGCATCCAGACCGTTTCCACGGTTTCAGCCTTTGGACCAGCGCAGTGGATCAAATAACGTTCCGTTCCGTCGGCGGATTGAAAGGCCTTCGTGATCTCCGGACGGCCGATTTGCCAGCCGCGGGCGGCCAGTTTCCTGCGTAAATCCAAAGATAAGGTAGTAATCGAGGAAATCTCTTTAATATATTGATGATAAACAGCTTCAACGATCTGTTCAGCGCGCCAGGACGGTTCACCTTCCCCTGCCAGAACCCCGGCAAGGGCTGCCGCATCCAATCCAAATAGAGATGCGGGGCTCTCATTGCCAGGGACGGCACGGTCTAAAGGAACGAGTTGGCCGGAATTCTTGGGCACGACTCTGAGCATCATATCCGCTCGCGCGGCGCAATGCTTGCAACCCTGCTCGAATGCCCAAGCCGGCGCAGACGAGCCGCAGATGGCCTACAATCGAGGTTCGACTGCATGCCCATGAACACTGAGCGAAATCTTCGCCGCACCGAGCTGCCGAACGGCCTGATTGTGCTGACCGAGCGCATGGACCACCTGCATTCGGTGGCCATGGGAGTGTGGATCAAGTCGGGGTCGCGGTGCGAGAGTGCGGAGATGAACGGCATCTCGCACTTTGTGGAGCACATGCTCTTCAAGGGCACCAAATCGCGTTCGGCGCAGAGAATTGCCCGCGAGATGGACTCGATCGGCGGCAACCTGGACGCATTCACGAGCAAGGAAACCATCTGCTTCAACGTGAAGTCGCTTTCGGATCATGTGCCGATTGCGCTGGACGTGCTGACGGACATGGTTCTGAATCCTACATTTGCCCTGCCCGACATCGAGCGCGAGCGCGGCGTGATTCTGGAAGAGATCAAGATCGACGAGGACAATCCGGACGTGCTGGTGCACGAGTTGTTCACGCAGAGCTTCTGGAAGGGGCATCCGCTGGGCAACCCGATTCTGGGAACGACGGAAACTGTGGGTCGGCTCGGCCAGCAGCAGCTTTTTGGCTACCACGGCGACCGGTTCCACGGCGGGAATATGGTGTTCTCCGCGGCGGGAAACCTGGACCACGACCGGTTTGTGGAGGCTGTGGCGGAGAAGTTCTCCGCGCTGGCCGGCGGCCAGACGCTCAGCGAACTGTCGGCGCCCGCGCCCAGCGCGCGCATTATTCTTCGCAACAAGAAGGCGCTGGAGCAGGTGCAGATCTGCCTGGGCGTTCCCGCGCCGCGGGTGACGGACGAGAGCCGCTTTGCGACATCGATCCTGAATACGGTGCTGGGCGGCGGCATGAGCTCGAGGCTGTTTCAGAACATCCGCGAGGAGCGTGGACTCGCCTACTCGGTTTACTCCGACATGAGCCCGTACCGAGATACGGGGAATCTTTGCGTCTATGCCGGCACGTCCGCGGGCAAGGCGCTGGAAGTGGTGGACCTGATCTTGGCGGAGTTCAGAAACCTGAAGGAGACGCCGATTGGGGCTGAGGAACTGACCCGCGCCAAGGACCAACTGAAGGGCAACATTCTGTTGGGGCTTGAAAGCTCGAATGCGCGCATGGCTAACCTGGCTCGGCAGGAGATGTATTTCCACCACTTCTTCTCTGCCGACGAGGTGATTGCGCGGATTGAAGCGGTGGATGCGAGCGAGGTACAGACGATGGCGCAGCGGCTGTTTGAGCCGGAGAACATCGCCGTGACGCTGCTGGGCCGCCTGGACGGCGTAAAGCTGAGCCGGGCGCGGCTGGCGTGCTGAGCGATCCGTTTCCCAATTGCGTCTGTAGGTGTAGCATCTTTACAGATGGCCGGTGAAAGCCGGCCTGTTTCATGAGGCTTTGGGAATCTAATGAACTGCAAGTTTTCGCTCTCTTGCCGCAATCGCGCGCGCCGTCTTACCTCGACCGATGGATTCACCCTGATGGAGTTGCTCATCGTGATGGCGATCATCGCGATTCTTTCTTTGCTGGCCATCGCAAGCATCGGCGTCTATACGAAACGAGCGAATTCCTTGTCAGCGGTGAACTCCCTGCAAAAGATTGTTCAGGCGCAGATGATGTATGCCGAGTCGTATCCCGCGACTGGGTATGCCTGCACTCTGGAGGCGCTGGGTGGCGATCCGCACTCCGGCCCGCCGACCCCGGCAAGTTCGCAACTGCTGCCGTCGGACCTGGCTTCAGGGTTCAAACAGGGATATGAGTTCACGATTGCGTGCGGCGACAAGGTGACGGCCAACAACGTCGACCGCTTCAACAGTTTCACCGTAACTGCCAAGCCGCAGTCGGTGGGAAAGACGGGCGACCGCGGCTACTGCACCGATGAATCGGGGCAAATCAAGTTTGATCCTGCTGGCGGAGTGAATTGCACACAGACGCTTGGCCAATGAAGAGACGAGTGTTTATGCTGAGCGGCGGCCTTGTTGTGGCCGCCGTTTTGTTTTCCACGACAGTCATTCCCGCGCAACAAAGTCTTCCTTCGGCGCATGAGCTGTCACAGCGCGTCGACCGCCGCTACGATCAGTTGCAATCGCTGAAGGCCGGGTTCAGCGAAAGCTACGCGGGGCTGGGCATGGCGCGCACCGAAAGCGGCACCCTTTTCCTGCGTAAGCCGGGCCGCATGATGTGGCAATACAGCACTCCGCCGGGAAAGATCTTTTTACTCGACGGCAAATTTGCATGGTTCTACACAACGGGCGATGCGCAGGTGCAGCGTATACCGGCAAATGAGCTGGATGATCTGCGCTCGCCGCTGCGTTTTCTGCTGGGCCACACGCAGCTTGAAAAGGAGCTGACAGGCCTGACGGTTGCGTCAGCGCCGAACGGCTGCTTTACCCTGACCGGCGTGCCCAAAGGCCAGGAGAAACGTGTAACGCGGCTGGCGTTGACGGTGACGGCTGCAGGCTTGATCAACGCGATTGAAGTGGAAGAGGCCGACGGGGCGATTACGCGATTCACGTTCACGGCCGAGCAGCCAGGGGCTGAGATCCCGGCCGAGACCTTTCACTTCACGCCGCCGGCGGGCGTGCCGGTGGTGGATGCGATGCCGCCGGTGTAGGAAGACAGGGACCAAGGGACCAAGGGAACGAGGGACCGAGGGACCGAGGAAATAGAAAAGCCATTCCCGATCCCGAGACTCAATTCTTCCCCGCTCATTCGCCGCAAGATCCCTCTCACAACCCATCATGCGCTTAGGTGACCGGGCGCACTGACACCGCCGCGCAGAAGACTATCCTTCGGTTGGTTCAACCCGGGTCCCCGATTCAATTCCTACCCAAGGAACTCGCCCGATCGAGGAGACTTGCCATGAAAAGAAAGATCTGCATTGTCGCGGGCACTCGCCGCGGCAAGAACGCTGCCTGCATACCTGCAACCCTCCTGCTGGGCTGCTGCGCGCTGTTACTTTTCTGCGGTTCTTCTGTTGTGGCAGGGCAGGATCAGCAACCAGCCGCCACAGCCGCACAGGATCAGCCGCAGACCGCTGCGCCTGCTCCAACCGCTGCGCCTGCTCCAACCGCCGCGCCTGCTCCGGCCGCTTCACCCGCCAAGGAGATGCCTCCCATGCCGGCAGCGCCTTCCGAGGGCAAGGCGATCATCTGCATTTACCGGCCAGGGGGCGCAGTAGGCTCCGCCGCTCATGACCATCTTTATGTGAATGGCGTCTATCTGGCCACGTTGCTCAACGGTGAATATGCCTGGGTTGAGGTGGATCCGGGCACGGTCGTCGTTACCGGGATGGCGAAAATGTACTACGGACCCAGCGTCATCATGTCCACTGCCGCGGCGGTCAACCAGACAAGGGGCCAGGCCGAGAGAATTCGAGTTCAGGCCCTGGAGGGGAAAACCTATTACATGAAGTGGTCCTCCGGGATGTTCGCCTCGGGCATTAAGGTGGTGTTGGTCGATCCGGGGACCGGCGCCAAGGAGATGCACAAGCTGCATCCTTCAAAGCCCGCGAATACGGGCGAAGACAAAGGCGATAACAAGGATGCGACTGCAGCCGCGCCGGCGCCAACCACGACACCCGCTCAACCGCCGGCTACTCCTGCGCAGCCGTGACGGCGCGCGCCGTGGATCAGAAATGAATCGCAAGAGCGGATTCGTGGCAGTCCTCGCAGCCGGAATGTGCCTGCTGGCCGCAGCCGGCGCACAAGCGCCAACTCTCAAGGATTCCATCGCGCAATATGAGCAGGGGGCCGCGAAGGCAAGGTCCGGTCACAAGACGCGTGAGTTGCTCCTCTATCTCAATCTTCTCGCCTCGGTCTATCGTGAATCCGGCCAGTTGCAAAAGGCGCTCGACTGCCTGAACGAAGCGCTTCCCATCGAGCAGGAGTCGAACGGTGTGCTGGGCCCGGCCATGACCTTCAACACCCTGGGGCAGGTCTACACCGATCTGGGACAGGAAGACAAAGCGCTGTCGTATCTCAATCAGGCTCTGCCTTTGTGGCAAGCGGCCGGCCAGCGCACCGGTGAAGCGAACGCGCTCACTTATATCGGCCGGGTGTACGAGAACCTTGGCCAACATGAAGAAGCGCTCAAGAATCTGAACGATGCCGTGGGGATCTGGCACGACATCGACAACCCAGACACGTCGGTGGCCGCTGACGCCGCGCCGAGCGCGCCTTCGGGCCGATTCGCACGAAGAATGGAATCCGCGCGAGAGAAATTTACTGCGGCGGCCAACATCAACATCGTCAACGCCAGTGCCATTGGCGAGGCGGGGACGCTCGACGGCCTGGGTAGAACCTACGCCGATGAAGGCCAGGGCCGTGAAGCGCTCAAATGCTTCGAGAAAGCGCTTCCAGTCTTCCAGCAGAGTGGCGAGCGGGCCGGTGAAGCTCTGGTTCTGAACGACATGGGTCCGGCCTACGCCGAGATCGGCCAAAAACAGAAAGCCCTCGAGTCCTTAAACCACGCCCTGGCCATCTGGCGCGAAATTGGAAGCCGCGAGGGCGAAGCGCTCACGCTCAACGACATCGGCCGCGTCTACCGCGACCTCGGCCAACAACAGAGCGCAATGGACTATTACACCCAGGCGCTGCCCATCTGGCGCGAGGTGGGCAACCGAAACGGTGAGGCGCTGGCGCTGAGCGACATCGGCCGGGCGTTCGCAGACCTTGGCCAGCCGCACAAGGCGCTCGACTACGACAGCCAGGCGTTGCCCATCTTTCGCGAAACCGGCAGCCGCCGCGGCGAAGCCATGGCCCTCAACAATACGGGCAGGGATCACACCGATCTGGGAGAGCCGGCCGAGGCGATGAAGCTTGAGTTGCAGGCACTGGCCATCTGGCGCGAG
>JBEKWT010000061.1:0-11383 GCA_049512795.1 Occallatibacter sp. | reverse complement strand
CGCCGGGGCCACCCGAGTAGACCGGCTCGGGGCCGCCGAGCTCCTTGATGCGGCCTTCCCAGAGCGTGGCGTGCTCGATCTCGGCCTGGGCCAAATGGCGCAGCACCTGCGCGCGGACCGGATCGGAGTCGCGATCAGCAAGGGTGTTGTAGGTGTGGTAGCCCTCCATCTCGGCTTGCCAGTTGCCTTCGAGGGCGGCGAGGATCTTCTTGTTTCTTTGGCCGCTGAGGATGGCGATGGGCATGGGGCGTACCTCGCTTTGAGGATAACGGATCGCGCGGCTGCGAGGCGGATAAACATCCGGAGCGCATTGGCGCGCTGAGCCAGCCCGCTGCTGTCTCCCGTATAGTGTTGTGTGGGCTGGGGAAGGTGAGCCTCCGAGTCGCCGCCGACGTGGTCGCGCCGGCGGAGAAAAGGCGCCGAACTCGAAAGAGGCCCACGGGCGAGAGAATCACAGATCTGAATTAGCCGATCAAGAATCGCCAATACTGGGAAAGCAGGAAACACCGTCTATGGCAGATAACTCGAGACCCTCCGGTTCGAAACCGTCAGCGCCGCTCACTTCGCCTGGCTACTTTGTTCCCTTCGTCACCGTCACGGCGCTGTTCCTGACGTTCGGGTTCATCACCACGCTGAACATGTCGTTGGTGCCGCACCTGCGGTCGATCTTCAACGTTGGCTACAAGTCGGCGATGCTCGCCGAGTCGGCGTTCTTCCTCGCCTACTTTGTTTTTTCCGCGCCAACATCAAAGCTGATCGAGTGGGTTGGCTACAAAAAGACGATGGTGATCTCGCTCTTCATTCAGGTGGTGGGCTGCCTGCTCTTCATTCCGGCGGCCAGGCTGGTGAATTTCCCGCTCTTCCTCACCGCATGTTTTGTTGTGGGCGCGGGCGTAACGGCGCTGCAGACTTCGGTGAACCCGTATGCCGCGATTCTAGGCCCGGAGGCGAGCGCACCTGTGCGGCTGACGCTGGCGCAGGCATTCAACTCAATCGGCACAACGGTTGCGCCACTCTTCGCGGGCGCATTTATCCTCACGGACCCGACGAAGTTTGCCACGCCCGCGGCCATTGCGAACACGGTTCGCGGGCCTTACGTTGCCATTGCGGGCGCGCTGCTGCTGCTCGGCGTCGCCGTGGCGTTTTCTCACTTGCCGCACATTGACCAACCGCAAGGGGCGAACCCGGCGAAGGCAGGCGGCCCGGCAGCGAGTCGCAGCGTCTGGAGCTATCGGCACACGGTGCTCGGCGCGCTAGGAATCTTTTTCTATGTTGGCGTGGAAGTGGGACTCGCGTCGATTGCGGTGAACTTCTTCAAGACGCAGGGCATGAGCTCGCTCGAGACGGCGTCCGATGTGGCGGCGCTCTACTGGTTTGGTGCACTGGTGGGCCGCTTGCTCGGGTCATGGATCCTGACCAGGGTGAAGTCGGGCACACTGCTGGGCATCTTCGGATTTGCCGCGGTTGCGCTGGTGCTGATCGCCATGCTTGGCTCGGGCCATGTGGCCATTGGGGCAGTCGTACTGTGCGGATTCTTCAACTCCATCATGTTCCCGAACATCTTTACGCTGGGCATCGCGGGTTTGGGACCGATGACGAGCAAAGGCTCGGGGCTGATCATGACTGCGATTGTTGGTGGCGCGGTGATTCCCGCGCTGCTGGGTTGGGCGGCGGACAAGTACGGCATTCAACACGCGTTTGTGATTCCGCTGATCTGCTATCTCTACATTGCGTGGTACGGGCTGTGGGGATCGAAGCCGGCGAAGACAGCTTTCAGCTCTTAGCACTTTCTCGTAACGGGGCAGCTTCGAAAGTCAAGCCCCGTGCCGCCCCGGATTCTCCGTAAATAACTGAAAACATAACGCAAGAATTTCGCGCGAAGTTTGCCGATCATTTTCCCGCTGTGGCGCATAATTGTCTCAAATGCATCGATCTCGGGTTTTTTGAGGGCCAAGGGGCTTATTGAACGAACGCCACGCGGAAAGAACTCAAAAAATCATGTATCTCTAATAAAATGACGTCTTTACAAATCATGGCTCTTTAGAATGAGGAACTTAGGGAGATCCCCCCACCTCTAACCCCTTTCGCTGGACGAACTTGGCTATGAAGATAGGGGGGTATGGGGAGGGGTTACCGAAACGTAAACAAGTCTGATAGTGCGGCGGATGAAGGCAATGAAGCGCAAGACAAAACCGAGCACGAAGAAGCCGGGCCGCGGGACTTTGCTCGTGGCTTTCGCTGCGGTGCTATTCGTGGTGATTCTGCTGGTGCGGTTGCTCGTGTTTGTGACGCCGCATGGAAGGGCTCACTTCTGACGCGAGGAGCACGGCCGGGAGCGCCGCCTCCGTCTTCCTCTAGCGTGCGCCGCTGGCCGCGATTTCCACTTCGCGCCACTCTTCTTGCGAGAGCTTGATCTCGGCCGCGGCGATATTTTCTTCAAGGTGCGCAACCTTCGACGTGCCCGGAATGGGAAGCATAACCGGCGAGCGTTGCAACAGCCAGGCAAGCGAAAGCTGCGAAACAGAAACCAAGTGGTAGCCGGCGATGCGGATGAGTTCCTGCGCGGCTGGGTGATCGACTCTCAGCAACTTACCTCCGGCGAATGGATACCACGGCAGGAAGGCGATGCCGCGGCGCTCGCAATAGTTGTGCGTCTCCTCGTGACGGCGATCGGCGAGCGAGTAGCGATTTTGAATGGAGACGATGGGAACGATTTTTTCGGCGTCCTCGATTTCTGCTGGGCTGACCTCGCTCAGGCCGACATGGCGAATCTTGCCGGCCTCCTGCATGCGGCGGAGCGCCCCGAGTGACTCTTCGAGCGGCGTGCGCGGGTCGATTCTGTGCAATTGATAGAGGTCGATGCGCTCGAGGCGGAGGCGGCGCAGGCTCATCTCTACACATTGGATGAGGTAGCCGGCGCGGCCAACGTATTCCGTTTTGGCGGGGCCCTGGCGGGTAATGCCGCCCTTGGTGGCGATGACCAAACCGGGAGGATAAGGCGCGAGCGTCTCGCCGATAAGCCGTTCGGCGATCTCGGGACCGTAGGCGTCGGCGGTGTCAATGAGCGTAACGCCAAGATCGACGGCGCGGCGCAGCACGCGGCGGGCCTCGGCTTTATCAGACGGCTCGCCCCACGCTCCCTCGCCGACGAGGCGCATGGTTCCGTAGCCCAGGCGGTGGACGGGGAGATCGCCGCCGATGAGGAACGTGCCGCTTACAGACGCGGAGAGATGGGACGGTTTCACCATTCGAATTCGATGGTATGCTCGCGCGGCGCCGTGGGACAATGTGGGGGTTTAAACCTGCGGTCGGGAGGCCCGGAACCGGACCGGCGCAGGTTGCGTACCTTAAACCACGGCAGGCAAGGAGAACCAAAAAGATGAGCGCGTACGCTTACCCCAACCCGCAAGCCATTTTTTACCAGCAATACAACGCAGCGCGTCGCGACGAGGTCGTGGGCATTCTGCTGGCGCTTTTCCTCGGCGGCTTTGGCGCGCATCATTTTTACATGCGCCGCACGGGGCTGGGGATTCTCTACCTGTGCTTCTGCTGGACCGGCATTCCCTCGCTTCTCGGGCTCATTGAGTGTTTTTTCATGCCCGGGCGCGTGCGCGAGTTCAACGCAATTCAGGCGGCGGCGATTGCGGCATCCCTGGGAATCCCGGTGCCGGGATGGGGTCAGGCGCCGGTGAACGTGGCGATCAATGTACAGGGAAACATGCCGCCGGCTGGTGCTGTGCCAGGGCCGGTGGTCGACGCGCCGGCATACCAGCAGCCGCCCATGCCGGTTGCAATGGCGCCGGCATACCCGCTGGCTATGGCGCCTGTCGCTCAAGCCGCAAGCTGCCCGCGCTGCCAGCGCACGAATCCGCCTGGAGCGCGTTTCTGCATCGGGTGCGGACAGGCGCTGTAATAGCAGTGGACGGTGAACAATGGTCAGTGATCAGCGTCTGTGCGATTCAACGCGGCGGGTCATGCGGCGGGCTCGAGGACTGCGACCCTCGTCACTGAGATGACGCTGATGTCGTCGAGCTGGCCGAAGCTCTGCGCGGCGCCTGCCAACTCAGCCGGGCTGGCCGCAGACCGAACGAGCTCGAGAACCCGCTCGAAGCCGAAGAGATGACCGTGGGCGTCGGTGGCCTCAACGATTCCATCGGACATAAACAGGAGTTTGTCTCCGTCCTTAAGGTTGAAGCGCGTCATGGAGAACTCCGTGTCTTCAATGACTCCCAGCGGCAGCGTGCCTTCCATGTCGACCGGCTCGCCATTGAGATAGGGCGGCAAGTGTCCGGCGTTGGCCAGCGTCACGGCGCCATCGCGCGCGATTCTCAGTGCCAGGCATGTTGCCTGGGAGTGGCCGCGCCCGAGCATCCGCTTGTTCAGCGCATGCAGAACAGACTCCGGGTCAGTTCCGCTATCGGCCGCAGTGCGAATGGTTCCCACCATCAGCGCCACCAGCATTCCCGCCTGCAAGCCTTTCCCGGCTACATCGCCCGCGACAATCAGCAGGCTGCCGTCCGTCTTATCGGGAATGATCTGGAAAAAGTCGCCGCCCACTTCCTGGGCCGGCTGGTAAATGGATTCGACGGTGAACCCGGGAATGGACTCGACCTGCTCGGGGAGAATGACCTGCTGGATCTCGCGCGCCGCTTCCAGTTCGCCTTCGAGCAGCGCCTGCTGACGGCTGGTGCGCGTGGAGCGCAGAACCATAATGATGGCGAGCGAAAAATAGAAGCTGAGCGTGCCCAGGTCTGAGAGTCCAATGGTGAAAAAGCCGACGGGAAGTGCGTTGATCGCTATCGCGGCGTGGATGGCAGCGTGACGCAGTGGAGGGACGAGAGCGAGCAGCCCGATGGCGATGCTGGCGTAGATCCACAGCGAATAGAGAATGAACGGGATGAGCAGAATCCCGGCCTCGCGGTTGCCGCGACGCAGACGGCGGAAAAGCAGAATCGGAATGACGGCGGCAAAGACGAGCCCAAGGGGAATGGTGAACAGAGTGGCAAAGGCAACGTAAAAAACGCCGTAGTCAAAACCGATATTGCTGACAATAGCGATGAGGAACGCAACGGAGATGAACAGCCAAAGGAACCATCTCAACGGCCTTTCGAGAAAAGCCTGAACCATGAGCACGATTGCGAAATAGATGGCGATCTGGACGATTTCGTTGACAATCCAGAGACTCACCGGGATATTGCGTCGGATAGAAAGGTAGAGCAGCGGCAGATAACCGGCGTTGAGAACTCCGAGAACAAAGATCCAGAAATACTCCATGCGCTGCCGTTGGGCGATGAAGAGCGCGAGGGCCACGAGCCCCACCCCCAGAGCGAGCAGGTTTTCGAGGAAGGTGGCTGAGTTTTCGGCAATCATGATGAGCAGATTCTGGTTTTCGAGAGCGATGACGTCGCCCATCGCCAACATGCCGGCGCTGAATCCCGGCAGGTTGCTGGTCCACCAGGTGATCGGTGCGCGAGCCCGGATGGCGATGACGAGCGAGCCGGTGTGGAGTTGTGCTGCCGGGATTTCGACGATCAGCCGGGCGCTGCGCATGGCAGCCACGTAGGGCTCGACCTGGCCAGATTGGATGAGCTTCTGGCCGTTTACGTACACCTCAAAGGCGCGGGCGATGGAGTACGCCTGCAACGCCAGTTGTTTCTGGCTCGGGTCGACCTTGATGTGAATGCGGCGCCAGACGATGGGCGGATGATTTTGCGGGAAGTAATCGGCGAGCCGGATTTCCGCGACGACCGGGAGCCATCTGGAATCATCAAAGCCGGCCTGGGCGTAGGCGGGATCGTCGCCGGCCTGAACGAGTCCGGCGATTCCGATATTGACCGGCTCCTGAATGCCGGTGGCATCGAAGGGTTGTGCAGCCGAGCCGGCGGCAGGCCGCAGAGCCGCTTGGGAATTGAGCGGGGCAGCGCTCGAAACAAAAAAAACGCACAAGAACGCAAGCAAAAGCGCGGAATGGCGGCAGGTTTTGGAGCTCACGCAACCCCCCGTGGAATGCGTACTACCCTACCACTGCCCCGGCGGCTGATGCCAGAAGGAATCGATCGGCCGCGGCCGGAAACCGATTCGAAAAACTACATATTCGCGTGGCCGGAGCGCATGCTCTCGTTGAACTTGGGCTTGGTAAAGTCGAGCGCGGCTTCGAGGGCTTCCTGGTAGTCGGCGGCGCGCTCCATGAGCGCGGGAGTGGCCGCGGCAAACTCGCCCCCGAGCAACATCAGTCCGTGGCCCGCTTCATCACCTGCCATGCGCAGCAGGTCGGCCTCGGTCGTGTTCAGGTACTGCGCATCACGCGGGTCGGCGATCCACACCGGCTTGCCCTCTCCTAAAACGCCTGACAGCCAGTAGACCTTGCTCAACAGATAGCGGAGCCTCTCATCGTCGTCGGTCTCGGTAAAGACGAACTTCTTTTGCCAGCGGCTGTAATAGCGCGTGGTCACGGGAACGGGCTGGCGGTTGCCGGACTTCACGAACTCGAGCTGGCCCATGTCAATCGTTTTGCGGATGGCGTTGTAAACGAAGGTCTCCGCGTAAGGTTGCTCCATGGCCGGCACGATTTCGGCAAAGGTGAGCGTGACGGAGGCGGAGATTTTGGCATGCAGATTGTGCGTCCCGCCGTCGGCCAAATGAATTTCGCCGTGAACGATGTGGGTATCGGCGCCGGAGGTCGATTGGTGAAAGGGCCACTCGAATTGACCGAAGGCCAAAGGCAGCCCGCCGAGGGTGACGTAGCAATCGGGGCGCGGATTGCGCAGTCGCTTGGCTTCTCCGGCCAGGTGCGCGGTCATCTCGGGCAGCAGATTCGGCTTGTCGAATTCGAAGGCGTCGCTCAACTCGAGCTTGAGCGAGCGGCCAATGGCATCCGCGCCAGGAAGGCCGAGCTCGAAGATGGCGGTGGGTTGGCCGTGAAAGTCGGCGCCCTGTTTGACAGAGATGAGAACCAGGCCGGCCTTTTCAGCGGCTGCGGTAAGCGATGCGACGAGCGAGGTTTTGAGATCTGAGGTCATGAGCGGGGAATCCTGAGTCGGAGATCGATGCAGAACCATTGTAGCTTCTGGCCGCTGGCTTTTAGCGTCAGGCTCCTACGCCACTAGCCCGGGCGATGGTTAACACGCGGTTTTTGGTTCCTCGAGTAATGGCAGTGTATTCAAGGGGGCCTCAGAGCGTGCCGTGCATCCCATTTACAATGGCAGTCGTGCCCTCCGAAACATCGAAACACATCATTCTCGCCGAAAATCTGACCAAGGTTTACGCGGCGGGCCGCATCCAGGTGGCTGCGGTAAGCGGGGTGTCGCTGGCCGTCGAGCCGGGCGAGTTTGTGGCAATCGTGGGGCCGTCAGGGTCGGGAAAATCGACTCTTTTCTATTTACTGGGCGGGCTGACTCGGGCCACCGAGGGACGTGTCGTCATTGACGGCGTGGATTTTGCTGCCCTGAGCGACGCCAAGCGCACGCGGCTGCGCAAACACCGTATCGGCTTTGTTTTCCAGAAGTTCAACCTATTGCCGACCCTCTCGGCGATGGGAAATATCGAGATTGCGTATGAAGTGAGCGGGCGCGCTTCGGGTCCAAATGGAGTGCCGATGGACCGGAAGTATCTGGATCACCTGAGTGACATGCTGGCGATCCAGGGGAGGCTCGATCATCGGCCCTCTGAGCTGAGCGGGGGCGAGCAGCAGCGGGTGGCGATTGCCCGGGCGCTGATTACGCGGCCGGCCATAGTGCTGGCCGACGAGCCGACCGGCAACCTGGACACGAAGACCTCCGACGCCGTGCTGCAGATGTTGCTCCGGTCGAACCGGGAGCTGGGCCAGACCACTCTGATGATTACGCACAATCCTGAGGCGGCGGCTATCGCCGGTCGAATCTTGACCATGCGCGACGGGCAGATCGTGGGGGAAGCAGCGGGAACGAGCCCGGCGGCGCTTCAATAGCCTGCCGCTTCGACCCGTCCAGCCCTCATTCGAGCGTTGACTCTCCCGATCATTCTTGGTATCTTAGTAAGGTTCGCAAGAACGCTGCCTGAGGTGTGTGTGAACTCGGGTGGAGTCAGGAAATTCTCCGGGCAGGTTCGAATAGACGGAGAGATTTCCAGGGCCAGGTGATGTCGGCCGGCCAGACAAGTTTCCGGAGTGGCTCTCTTCTTGCGGAGGGCAGGGAACATTCGAAGCAGTACTTGCATCGGCGGTCCGCGCGTTCCCCACCTTGGAGGGGCTATGCGGGCCGGAATCGACGAAACGGAATTGGCTCCTGTCTATTAGGACGACCGATCACCGTCGCGGTTCTCGTCTGAGAGTGGAACGAAGACAGACGCGAAGCAGCTACCTGGGGCTTCTCTGTGTGTTTGGCTGGCTGAAATGCCATTCCAACCCAGAACAGCCCGAACGGGCGTGTGCGGCTGTGGAGCGGGATTTAAAGGGTTTGAAGGGTAAGGAGCTGCGGTTTGCCAACATTTAATCAGCTTGTTCGCAAGGGGCGTACGGCCCCCCGTTACAAGACGGCGTCGCCCGCATTGCAGGCCTCGCCGCAGCGGCGCGGAGTGTGCACGCGCGTGTATACGCAAACGCCCAAGAAGCCGAACTCGGCCCTGCGCAAGGTGGCCCGCGTGCGGCTGACCAACGGGATTGAGGTGACCACCTACATTCCCGGCATCGGCCACAACCTGCAGGAGCACTCGATTGTGCTCATTCGCGGAGGCCGCGTGAAAGATCTGCCGGGCGTGCGCTATCACGTGGTGCGGGGAACGCTGGATTCAGTGGGCGTAGCCGGCCGCTCGCAGAGCCGGTCGAAGTACGGAACCAAGCGCGCCAAGGGCGGCGCGGCGAAGTAGGCGTTCCGCGCTCTCGTGTTTTGGATGAGGGCTGCGGCAGGGCAAGTGAGGCGGGAGCCGAAGTCAATAGCTCCGGCACGAAGAAGCTGAAGGCTGACGGCTAAAAGCTAAGAGCTGTTTTTTGAGGATTTATGCCGAGAAAAGGGCACATTGCGAAGCGGGAAGTGGCAGCGGATCCGGTGTATGGATCGACGCTCGTGACGAAGTTTGTGAACTCGATGATGTGGGGCGGCAAGAAGTCGACCGCACAGTCCATCTTCTACCAGGCGATGAAGAACCTCGAGGAGAAGGGCGGCGGGGACGACGCGCTCAAGCTCTTCAAGAAGGCGGTGGAGAACTGCAAGCCGCTGCTTGAGGTGAAGACGCGGCGCGTGGGCGGCGCCAACTACCAGGTTCCGATCGAGGTGAATGCCGACCGCAGGACCTCGCTGGCCATCCGCTGGCTGATTACCTACGGGCGCAGCCGCGGCGAGAAGGGCATGACCGACAAGCTGTCAAACGAGCTCTTGGACGCGGCCAATGGGCGCGGCGCGGCGATGAAGAAGAAGGAAGACGTGCATCGCATGGCCGAGGCCAACAAGGCCTTTGCGCACTACCGGTGGTAGAGACAGGGACCAGGGATTAGGGAATAGGGACCAGGCCTGGAGCAATGAAGACTGGCCGGAACGGCTCAACGCAAGATCAAACCGTGGGGAAAGACGTCCCGCAAGGAATTGAAATCGTGGCTCGCACCGTACCTCTAAATCGCTGCCGGAACATCGGGATCATGGCGCACATTGACGCCGGAAAGACGACAGCGACAGAACGCATCCTGTTCTACACCGGCATCACACACCGGCTGGGAGAGGTGCATGAAGGCACGGCGACCATGGATTACATGGAGCAGGAGCAGGAGCGCGGCATCACGATTACGTCGGCCGCCACCACCTGCGTCTGGAAAGACGTTCGCATCAATATTATCGATACCCCCGGCCACGTGGACTTTACCGCCGAAGTGGAGCGCAGCCTGCGCGTGCTTGACGGCGCGGTGGCGCTATTTGACTCCGTGAGCGGCGTGCAGCCGCAGACTGAGACCGTGTGGCGGCAGGGCGATAAGTACAAGGTTCCCCGAATTTGCTTCGTCAACAAGATGGACAAGAATGGCGCGGACTTCGAACATGTTCTGGAGACCATCCGCAAGCGGCTGGGCGCGCGGCCCGTGGCGCTGCAGATTCCCGTGGGCGCTGAGGCGAACTTCAAGGGCGTTGTCGACCTGATCGAGATGAAAGCCATTCTCTGGCACGACGAGACCCTGGGCGCCGAGTTTTCTATCGAACCGATTCCCGCCGATCTGCAAAAGAAGGCCGAAGCGTTCCGGCTGCAGTTGATTGAAATCATCGCCGAGACTGATGACGTTCTGCTGGAAAAGTTCCTCGAAGGCGAAACGCCAACAGTGGAAGAATTGAAGGCCGGCATTCGACAGGCCACCATCGATTTGAAGGTTTTCCCGGTGATTTGCGGAAGCGCCTTCAAGAACAAGGGCATCCAGACGCTTCTCGACGCCGTCGTCGATTACCTTCCCAGCCCGCTCGACAAGCCTCCTGTTGAGGGCATCGATCCCAACCACCACTCCAAAATTGAAAAGCGCAAGCCCGACGACAACGAGCCGCTGTCGGCGCTGGCCTTCAAGATCATCAACGATCCTTATGGCAAGCTGTGCTTCGTGCGCGTCTACTCAGGCTCGCTGAAGACCGGCGACACGGTGTTGAACCCGCGCACCGGCAAGACCGACCGCATCGGACGCCTGGTGAAGATGCACGCCAACAAGCGCGAAGATGTGACCGAGATTCTGGCCGGCGACATCTGCGCCTGTCTGGGAGTCAAGGATCTGAAGACCGGCGACACGCTCTCGGATCCGCATCACGCCATCGCGCTCGGCGCGATCACCTTCCCCGACACCGTAATTTCTGTGGCCATTGAGCCCAAGACCAAGGCCGATCAGGAAAAGATGGCCGTGGCGCTTCAGCGCCTGGCCGATGAGGATCCGACCTTCAAGGTGCGGACGGATGAAGATTCGGGGCAAACGATCATCAGCGGCATGGGCGAGCTGCACCTCGAGATTCTTGTCGATCGCATGAGGCGCGAGCACAAGGTGGAAGCCAACGTCGGCGAGCCCAAGGTTGCCTTCCGCGAGACCATCCGGAAGAAGGCCGAGGCTGAAGGCAAGTACATCCGGCAGACGGGTGGCTCGGGCAACTACGGCCATTGCAAGCTGCGCGTTGAACCCAACGAGCCCGGCGCGGGCTATGAGTTCATCAACGAGATCAAGGGCGGCTCCGTGCCCAAGGAGTACATCAAGCCCATCGATCAAGGCGTGCGGGGAGCGCTGGAGCTGGGCATTCTGGCCGGCTATCCCATCGTCGACGTGAAGGTGACACTTTACGACGGCAGCTATCACGAAGTGGACTCGAACGAGATGGCCTTCAAGTTTGCCGGATCGATCGCGTTCAAGGAAGCCGCGAGGCATGCGTCGCCGGTGCTGCTGGAGCCGGTGATGGCTGTC
>JBEKWT010000060.1:0-11393 GCA_049512795.1 Occallatibacter sp. | reverse complement strand
GAGCCGCGATCGTAGCGCAGCGCATTACCGGGTGAGCCACACACCAGCCCGAAGGGAGGTCCGGTCTTGGCCACTTCCATCCCGTCAATCACCAGTCGTTCACCGTCGGGGTCGATCAAATGAAACGTGTAGCCGCCGTCGGCGGGAATGTTGAACCATCCGTCCCACACCGTTGCGCGATGCATAAATCCCAGAGGTCCCGCCCCCTGGATTCCGGTGGCCTGAGTTCCGGCCTCTGGAACTTCGGCCGTGAGATTCGGCGCCTGGCCGGTGAGCGCCGGTTGGAGCCCGGAAAAATCGGGCAGCTCGCTCCACGCGCCCGTATAGATCTTCCAATTCAATCCCGGCGCCGTTGGTCCCGCCGTCTTGATCCCATCGTGAAATTGCGCAACGGCAACAATTCCCTCCGCCGCCCAATCCTGATGGCCGGCCTTGTCCGTCACGTGCAACAGCACGCGGAATCGCCCCGCGCCATTTGTTCCATCCAGTTCTGTCCCCAGCGCGTCCGGAAAGCGATGCTGCACGCGGCGGCCGTGGGCCGAGGTTCCATCGCCAAAGAGCCACGTGTACTGCGCTCCGGGCGCTTCGTTTGCGGTGAGCGTAACTTTTTGCCTCGGCGCGATCGTTTGCGGATCGACACTGAAGGCCGCCGCTATCGTAGGCGCGGGCGCGTACGCAGGCTGAGCCGCGCCGCCCGAAACTACAAGCGGCATCTCGGCGTTGTTGGTCACGCGCGTTTGCCCGTATTTCACGTTGTCGAAGGTCACATCGCTCACGTCGCCGGTAATAGTCGATTCGGCGAGAGGCGGCTGATCGAGTGCCCAGATGTTTTGGAAGGTGAATCCGTGCAGGCTGGGTTGTTCCTGCTCCATCTGCACCAGCGAATACCAGTTGTCGAGGAGCAGATTCTCGAATGTCACGCCGGAGTGGTCGCCGCTGGCGCCGTTCGCGCCCCAGAAGCCGAGCAGGCCAAACGTTTGCCCGCACGAGCCGATGCCCCCGTGAAGAATGTCAGAGTCGCGCAGAGTAAAGTTACGCAGGTTATAAGTCTTCTGCGGCCATCCCAACCGCACCACATTGGAAATGCTGGTGGAGAATTCGGTGTTCTCCACCAGAATATTTTCGACGTCGGCACCGGGCGCGACCATGGCGGCCTCCGTATAGCCATCCCAATTGCCCAGCGCCGCCAGGTCGTCGTCTGATGCGCGGAAAAACGAGTGATTCACGATTGTGTCGCCGCCGCCGAGCCAATCCATTCCGTCCTGGTTGGCGTTGCCCAGGTCGCCGCCGATCACGCGCAGATCGTCGATGCGGAATCCCGTCGAATCCTTCATCTGAATCGACCAGGTCCTCGAACGGATGATGCAGGTCAGGCCGTCGATCTCAATGTTGTGCGCATGGTCAGCGACGATGCAATGCCAGTCGGGCTGGTGCAACCAGCCCGTGTCGCCGTTCGGATCCTGCGGACCGTCGTACACGATCGTTCCCCGGCCCAGTACCTTCACGTTGTCCACCTGCCACAGATTCAGGCTGCCAAACACAAATGCGCCCGGCTCAAGGTAAATCGTGTCGCCGCTTCTGGGATTCAGGCTCTCCTTGTGCACTCCCGCGGGCACGATAGTCACGTTGGGCCCGCTCGGCGCAGGTTGAGGCGGCGAACCAGCAAAGAAAAACAGCATCCGCGCCTGATTCAGAAAGTCGCCGGGCCGCGAGATGGAGAGCTTGCCCGGACCAGGGAGGCGGAAGCGGATGGTCTGCGGCTCGCCTTCCGGTCGCGAGGCCCGCAAGCCGAGCCGCCACGGCTCAATGTCGACGCCGCTATCCCAAAAATGCGAGTCGGCGGCAGTAATCGAAATATCTACGGGTCCGGTCACGTCAAAGCTGGCGAATTCGTAATTTGAAGCGGCGTGTGCCACATCCACCTGCTGGCTGTTCACCGTGACCGCGAAGAAGCTGTTGCGCATCTGGTCGGGGACGGGCGCGGCGTGAACAAGCGCAGTCTCGACCTGCGCGGCCCCGCAGGAAGGGCTTGTTAGCACGAGAAGGAAGACGAACAACGCGAGAAAACGCGGCAAGAGGCAAAACGCTCCGAAAAGATTCTGGAATCCAGACCAATGTAGCACCCTGACTTGGCCGGCCGCAGTAAAGTGACATTCCGTGCGAAGGGGTCCCGAAACTGACGCGCGCGCAGTTTCCAAATATAATCTCTTCAGGTCCCCTTTCATTCCGACGCGCTCAGTGCCTTGCGCCGGTCTGCAAGTGAGCCGCGCACGGGTGCTGACCACCTTATGAATCAAGACGACTTGATCCTGGTGACTGGCGCGACGGGCTTTCTGGGCACGCAAGTGGTCCGGGAGCTGTTGCAACGCGAGCCACGTGCCAGACTTGCCCTGCTCATTCGCCCGCGTCCGGGGCAAACTCCTGCTAAACGCGCCGAATCGATTCTTGACTCCGCGGATTCGTCGCGCGTGCAGGTTTATGCCGGAGATGTAAGCGAGATCAACTGCGGGCTGGACGCTGCGACCCGGCAGCTTCTCTGCGCTGAGGCCACGCGCGTCATTCATTGCGCAGCTACCGTGCGCTTCGATCACTCTCTGGCGCAGGCCCGGCAAATGAACGTGGAGGGGACGCGGAAGATGCTCGACTTCGCAGCCGCCATGCGCTCTCTCAGGAGCTTTGTCTACGTCGGCACTGCATATGTGGCGGGCGAGCGTGAAGGACTGATTCGCGAGAATGAGCTCGACGTGGGCCAGCGTTTCCGCAACACCTACGAGCAAACCAAGGCCGAGGCCGAGGCGCTGGTGCGCTCCCGCCTGGGCTCACTTCCCGGTGTCATTTTGCGTCCAAGCATCATTGTGGGAGATTCGCGGACGGGCGTCACCTCGAGCTTCAAGATGCTGTACTGGCCGCTCAAGATCTACTCGAGAAGACTTTGGCGCACTGTGCCGGGATATCCCGATGCCGTTCTGGATATTGTTCCCGTGGATTACGTGGCAAGAGCCGTCGCACAGCTTGCTTCCGACGAAAGCGCCCTGGGAAGCACCGTTCACTTATGTGCCGGGCCTCGCGGCAGCGCGACAATCGAGCGTGTCGCGAGGCGCGCGGCGGAATACTTCAAAGTGCGCGAGCCGCGTTATGTCGATCCGAAAATCTTCTTCGCTGCCGTGCGGCCTCTGCTGTCTCTTGCGCTGTGGGGGAAAAAGCGGCGCGTGCTGATTGACGGCGCCGCCTACCGCGACTACTTCACCATGCGCATGCAGTTCGACACCACCAACGCCGAGCGGCTGCTCGCGCCTGCGGGAATCTTTCCGCCACACGTCATGGAGTATCTTGACCGGCTGCTTCATTATTGCGTGGCCAGCGATTGGGGCCGCAAGGAAATTCCGGCACTATGAGTCTTATTCGCCGCATTCAGCTCGCCCGAGACCGCAACATCACCATGGCCAATCTGGTGGACGAATTGCTGCGCCGGAAGGGAGATTGCGAGGTCGCAGTCGGCGAAGATGGGCCATTTTATCTTTCTGACCTGCATGCGGCAATTTGCCGGATCGACGGATTCCTGCGCCATTCCATCGGCCTGCGCCCCGGAGAGCCGGTTGCCATTTATTGCGCGAACGACCGCAATTGCTTCCACTGGTTCCTCGGCATCATTCGCGCCGGCGGTGTTGCAGTCCCGCTCAATCCTCAACTTTCTCTCAGTGAGGTGCGGCGCATACTTGGCGATAGCGGCACACAGGTTCTGGTTGTTGATAAATGCGTATTTGAACGCAGTATCGTGGACCGCGGCGCGCTGAACGTCCGCGCCTGGATTCAGGATGACGAAGATGCGGAGACCATGGACGGATTTGTGCACATCGGCGATTGCGGTACACCGCTCCCGCCGGCCGCTATCGATCCCGCGGCAACCGTAGCGGTCTTCCACACCTCCGGGACCACCGGATTTCCCAAGGGGGCGGCGCTTTCAAGCCGTGCTCTGCTCGGCGCGCGCTCGTCGACGGTATTTGCGGGTCTTTTTCTCGGTCCAAAAGACCTCGCTCTCGTCGCATTGCCCTGGTCACACATTATGGCGGTCAGCATTGCCGTCTACGGTTTGATGGCCGGAGTGCGCGGATGCTTTCTCGAGCGCTTCGACGTGGAAAACGCGCTCGATCTGGTTGAGCGATACCGGGTCACTGCCTTTGTAGGCGTGCCTGCAATGCTTGCCCGGCTGGTCAATAGCAATCCCGACCCCCGCCGTCTGGCGAGTCTGCGCGTCTGGCTATCCGCCAGCGACTACTTGCCTTCTGAGGTTCGCCTGCGCCTGAGCGAATTTGGCGCTATTCTTCGCCTCCCCGGCGGCCGGCGCATCCCTCCAATCTTGCTCAATGGCTACGGCATGGTCGAATTAGGTGGACTCGCCATGATGGGCATCGAACTGTCCGTCTTCCCAGGCGGCGCCCAACTGTATTTTCCTGTCCCGCCCTTCCGCGTTCGCATCGCCGATGAGAACGGCCGGAGCGTCCGGGCAGGCGCCCCAGGCGAGTGCCAGGTTCGTCGCCGCGGAATGAATCCCCACTACTGGAAGGATAAGGACAACAGCAACGGCCTTTTGACCCGCGATGGCTGGCTGCGCACCGGCGACCTGGCGACGCGCAACCGGCTTGGCCTGATCCGGATCGTAGGGCGCATCAAGGACGTCATCAAGTCTGGGGGATACTCGGTTTATGTCCGCGAACTGGAAGAAACCGTACTGGCTCATCCTGGGGTTGTGCGGGCCGTCGCCTTCGGTTTACCGCACACAGAAAAGGGTGAAGTTCCGGTTGCCGCGGTCGAGCTGCATCCTGGCGCCCGAGCCACCGAAGATGTTCTGCTTGCGTGGTGCCGCCAGCGCCTTGCCGCCTACAAAGCGCCACGGCGCATCTGGATTGTTGATCCTGGAGGCTTGCCTCAGAATCACAACGGCAAGGTTCTCAGGCAGGTCCTGCGCGAACGATTCTCTGCAGAGACCGCTTAGTCGTGGCGGAGCGCATCCACTGGAGAAAGTTTCCCAGCGCGCCAGGCCGGAACGGCGCCGGCAATTAGCCCCGCCAAGAGTGCGATCACCATCGCCTGCACGAGCAGCGGCCACTCGATCGAAGCTGAGACAAATGTCGCGGTCTGTGGCAGGCTCGCCAGCACACGCAGAGATCCCCATCCCAGCAGGAGTCCGAACACTCCACCCCCCAGGCCGAGAATGGCCGCCTCTAGCTCGATGAGCAGCAGTATTTGCACCCTTTTCCATCCCATGGAGCGCAACGTGCCAATCTCCTGCGTGCGCTCGAAGACGCTCATCACCATGGTGTTCGCAATTCCCAGAATTCCGATTACGAGTGCAAGCATCGACGTGCCCCACGCGGAAGCCTGGGCAAGCTTGACGAACTGATTGTCGCTGGCGCGCTCCGCCGCGGGAATTGCTTTAAGGCCCGGCAGAGCGGCTTCAATCTCCACCTGGGCGCGCTTCATGTAGTGGTCCCACGCCTCGCCGCGCGGCGCAGGCCGCAAACGCACGTCGATCGTCGACACTTTACCTTCGACACTGCTTAACCGCTGCAGCTCATCGAGCGGCATGGCCACAGCATCGGCTTCCAATGCCGACGCGCCATGATAGACGCCCGTCACTATAAACGGCGTCCCCTCTATCTCCAGAGTGTCGCCGGGCTTTTTCTTCAACCCCTGTGCCAGAACGTCACCCAACATCACCTCCGGCTGGCCATCGCGAAACCGCCTTCCTGAAAGGATCTGCAATGAGTCGAGCTGGTATCCGCTCGCCAGCCACCCGTAAACCAGGGCATTTTCATCCGAGGTCAGGTCCATCTCGTTGATGATCGCTGGCGATGCCTGAGCCACAACAGGAATGGTTTTCAGCTGGTCGGTCACGGACTCATCCAGAGAAGTGTTCAGAAACGTGCCGCGAATGACCGCAATGTCCGTGCGGCTGCTGGAGTAGATCTGCATCCATTGCTGTTCGAAGGACCGCGAGAAGCCCACGAGGCCCACGAATGCGCCCACCGCCATGCTGATTCCGCCGAGAGTCAGCAAGGTTCTCAGCCTTCGGCGGCGTAGATTCTTCCCGACAAATCCCGTAAACGAGAGTGAGGAGGCCATCAACCCGGAGCGGTTCCTGTGGAGCAGAGATGAGCAAAGAAAGAACGCCCAGAGAACCCGGCAGCGTTCACTTCACCCGTCCACAAGAATATGAGGTCGAAGCGCTTCTGGCAATGTGTTGCCCGATGGGCTTCAGATGCCTTCACCCATGGTGACGTACACCTTCATCCGCTCGAGCTCGACGCGATAGGCACTCCGCTCCGCCTCTTCGGCTGCAAACGGATCGGGTGGGCAAGGCTCCGCGCCCAGCCGTTGTTCCAGCTCCTCCACGCGCGACGACAGCGCGATCAGGGCGTCCGAGAGCGGGTCCTTGATGTCGTGAGGATCCGTGAGGAGCACGCGCTCGCCGTTGCGGTAGACGATATGGGCGGGAACGCCGACCACCGTCGAATTCGGCGGCACATCGGAAAGAACGACAGAGCCGGCGCCCACACGCGAATTTTCGCCCACGGTCAGGTCGCCCAGGATGTTGGCGTTATTGCCAATAAATACGCGATCGCAAATCGTCGGATGGCGCTTGCCGTGGCCCTTCCCGGTGCCGCCCAACGTCACGCCCTGGTACATGGTCACGTCGCTGCCCACGATCGCGGTCTCGCCAATCACCACCCCGGTCGCGTGGTCGATAAACAAGCGCCGCCCGATCAGCGCGCCGGGATGAATGTCGACGCCGGTGTAGAAGCGGCCCACCTGCGAGAGCACGCGCGCCAGCAAACGCAAGTGGTGACGCCAAAGCCAGTGCGACACGCGATAAATCCACACCGCCCAAAGTCCCGGATAGCAAAGCAGGACCTCCAAGCGGGTGCGCGCAGCCGGATCGCGCTCCATGATGGAGTTGATGTCGCCGCGTATTCGGCCAAAGATCGACATGACTTTCAACGGACAAAGAGACTCGGGACGTAGCGACCAAGAGCCGGACGGGTGTATGCAGATTTGCCCAGTCCCTCAGTCCCTATGTCCCTACGTCTCTGCCTTTCTTACGCGGGCACCGCGATCGGCTCGGCCTGCAACGCCAACGCCTGCTGGCGCAGCGGCTCAAAGAGCACACTCGACAGATAGCGTTCGCCGAAGTCGGGTAGCACAACCACAATCAGCTTGCCTGCATTCTCAGGCCGCGCGGCCACCTTGAGCGCCGCGCTTGCCGCAGCACCTGAGCTGATACCGACAAAAAGGCCCTCCTCCTTCGCCAGCCGGCGCGCCATTTCCACTGACTCGTCGTTGGTCACCTGGACCACTTCGTCGATGAGCTTGGTGTCGAGAATGCTGGGGACAAATCCGGCGCCGATTCCCTGGATCTTATGCGGGCCGGGCTTGCCGCCGGAGAGCACTGGGCTGTCGGTCGGTTCCACGGCGACGGCTTTAAACGTGGGCTTCTTGGGTTTGATGTAGTTCGCCACGCCGGTGATGGTGCCGCCGGTGCCGACGCCGGAAATCAAAATGTCGACTTTGCCGTCGGTGTCATCCCAAATTTCCGGGCCGGTTGTCTTCAGGTGGATGGCCGGGTTGGCGGGATTATCGAACTGCTGCAGGATGTAGCCGTTGGGAGTCTTCTCAAGGATCTCGTTGGCCTTGGCGATCGCGCCCTTCATGCCGTTCGGGCCCGGGGTAAGCACAATCTCGGCGCCGTAAGCCAGCAGCGTTACGCGGCGCTCCAGGCTCATGGTTTCGGGCATCGTCAGGATGATTTTGTAGCCCTTGACCGCAGCCACAAATGCCAGCGCGATGCCGGTATTGCCGCTGGTGGGCTCAATCAGAATCGTCTTGCCGGGTGCGATCTTGCCGGCCTTTTCGGCGGCGTCGATCATGGCGAACCCGATGCGGTCCTTCACGCTCGATGCGGGGTTCTGGCTTTCCAGCTTGGCGACGACGGTAGCGGGCAATCCCGCTGCCACACGGTTCAGCCGCACCAGGGGAGTGCGGCCAATCAATTCAGTTACATTCGCGGCAATGCGCGCCATGATGATCTCCTTTTTCCAGGGCCATGGGCCCGGATGGCTTGTGGAACGGATTCTAAGGGAATGGTGCAGCTTGTCAGTGGGAAAAACGCGCGCAATCGAGCGCACAAGGGCATCGGAGCTGGCACCAGGACAGTGTTAGCGACATCGATGCATAAGAGTAGCGTAGACCCAACGCGCCCGATATGGCAAGACCTAAAGTCTGAGCAGCCACTAGCCGGGATGCCCGATCGTACCCCAATCACCGCCGGCTTGCGTGGTATGCATTCCCGCCCAATCATCACTCGTTCCCGTCGGGATGGTCGACCGCTCCATTACTCAACGCCCACGTCACAAAGCCGTCCGGCGGATTCTTTAACGCCGCGATATTGGCCCCCTTCAGGCTCTTGATGTGCTGCCAAACGACGTCCTTCAGATCCGCTTGGCTCAGGTCCGAGTCGTCCAGCGAAGCGCCTGAAAGGTCCGCTCCAACCAGGCTGGCGCCAGTCAGGTCGCTATTGCGAAGATCCGCCTGTACAAATCTCGCGCGATCGAGGCGCGCGTTTCGGAGGTTCGCCGAATTGAGATTGGAAAGGGTGAAATCGACAGAGGTGAAATTGCTGTTCCGAACATCGGCTGCGCTGAAATCGGAGCGCATCAGATTCGCGCGATGCAGATCGAGGCCTTGAAGGAATGCTGAAGAAACATCGACTCCAACCAGCGGCACTTTGTCCGCGTTCAGTTCCTGCAACGCTTCGATCCTTCCGCCGCTGCCCCCCTTGCCCTGCGCCGTGTTAATCACCTGCCACGCCTGGTAATGCCGTTGTTTGATCCGGTCGCCCGACTCGGAAAAGTAAAAGATGACAGCGACCAGGACGGAAAACGTGCCCAGATACTCTAAAACCTCGAGGAACGACCAATTGCTCAGCAGGAACGCAACCCAATCCCCGATCCATTCAATGGCCACGAATGGAGTCACCCATTTCCACTTCGCGGCGACGCTTTGTTTCCTGATCTTCCACGGTTCGGGCCGCACTCTGGGTTGGTGCAGAATCATCGCAATTCCCTTCTCCGTCAACCCGTGTTCCTCAGGCCGGCCGAGATCCCGTTGATCGTCGCCGCGATCGCCCGATTCACTTCGGGCGTGTCCTCGCCAGCGCGCTTGCGGCGCAGCATGTCCACCTGAATCAAATGCATGGGATCGACGTAGGGATTGCGCAGCTTGATCGAGTGAGCGAGCACCTGGTTCGTCTGCAGCAGCTCCTTTTGACGCGTGACGGCAAGAACAGCACGCACAGTGCGATGGAACTCCGATTCGAACATGTCGTAAATCCGCTCGCGCAGCTTCGCATCGCCCACCAGCGTGGAGTAGAGCCGCGCCGTGCCCAGGTCGGCTTTGCCCAGAGCCATCTCCACGTTGCGCAGCAGATCGATGAAGAGCGGAAACTCTTTGGCCATGGTTTGCAGCAGGGCAAGACTCGCTCCGTGGGGCGCGTCCGGCCGCGCAAGAAACTGGTCGATCGCAAATCCCACGCCGAACCATGCGGGCACAAGCAGCCGCGATTGCGTCCAGCCAAACACCCAAGGAATGGCACGCAAATCGGAAAGCTTGGGCGAATCGCTGCGGCGCGCGGGGCGCGAACCAATCTTGGCATTCTCCAGCTCGCCAACCGGCGTGCTCTGCTCAAAGTATGTGATCACGCCGGGGTCTTCGAGAATTTGCTTGCGGTACGAGTCATATGCCAGGCTCGACAGCTCATCGAGCGCAGCTTCCCACTCCGGCTTGAGCACGCCGGTGAAGTGGCCCTCCGGATCACGCGCGTTGGGCCGCGCCAGCGCATCGAGCGAAGCTGCAATCATGAGCTCGAGATTGCGCTCGGCCAACACTTCGTCGGCGTACTTGAAGTTGAGCACCTCGCCCTGTTCGGTGATGCGCAACTGGCCATCGAAGGAGTCGAAGGGCTGAGCGAAGATGGCGCGATGCGTCGGTCCACCTCCGCGGCCTACGGTGCCGCCGCGGCCGTGGAAGATGCGCAGCTTCAGACCAGCCTCGCGCGCCACCACATGCAGGTCGCGATGCGCGCGGAAGATTTCCCACGTGGAGGTCAGCATTCCGCCGTCCTTGTTCGAGTCGGAGTAGCCTAGCATGATCTCCTGCCAGTTGCCCCAGGATGCGAGCAGCCTGCGGTAGTCGGGGCGGCTCCACAGCTCGCGGCAAATCGACGGCGCATTGCGCAAATCTTCGATGGACTCGAACAGTGGCACCGGCATCAGGCCGGGATCGCGGCCCGGCTCTTCTCCCGCGCCTTCTACCGTCACGCCGCCGAGGCGCGCCAGGCGAATCACCGCCAACACATCCTCAACCGAAGATGCGCCGCTGATTACATATTGGCGAACCGCCTCCGGCGAGCATCCGCCTTTGACCTCGGCCACCACACGGAAGGTCTCCAGCACGCTCGCCGTTTCCTGCGAGAGACCGTTTTGCAGCGCGGGCGCAATGGTGTCGCTGATGGCCTCGCGCAACGCGGAAGCATGAATCCGCGCGTGCTGGCGAATGTCGAGCGTCTGCAGATGCAGGCCGAAGGTGCGCACCTGGAGGATGAGCGGATCGATGAGCGTGCGCGCGATGCGAATACCCTCATGCTCGGCCAGCGATGCGCGCAACGTTTCAAGATCGTCCAGGAAATCCTGAACCGAACAGTAGGGCGGCAGCGCCTGAATGAGCTTGTCCTGGGTGCGCGCCAGCGTGAAAGATGTAACGGGCAGCCCACCGCCGGAACCTAGCCCATCGCTTGCCCGCTCCAGCGTCCGTTGGATGCGCGCCTTGAGGCAGATGACGAAGCGGCGGTAATACTCGAACTCATATTGCGAGCCGAAGACCTCCGCCTCCTGCGTGTGTACCTGTGCGACATAGGCGCGCAAGCGCTCGAGCAGCGCCTCGCTCACCGGCTGCTGCTGCGCGCTCGTCGTCAGAAGGTCGATGATGCCGTCGAGTTGGCGCTGGTAATAAAGCAGCAAATGTCCGCGCGCGAGCTGCAGAGCAGCCCGCGTCACTTCGGGAGTGACAAAAGGATTTCCGTCGCGGTCGCCGCCGATCCACGAGCCGAAGCGCAACACCAGCGGAAGCTCCAACGGCTCGATGTCGAGATCGTACGCCGCCAACAATGCCGTCGAAATCTCGCGGTAGAGCTCCGGCAGCGTTTCGAAGATTGAGACGTCGTAGTAGTCGAGGCCCATCTTTACTTCGTCGTAAACGGTGGGCCGGCGCGAGCGCACCTCGTCGGTCTGCCAGAGGCCAGTGATTTCGGCTAGCACGAGCTCTTCGAGCCGCGCCATGTC
>JBEKWT010000059.1:0-11719 GCA_049512795.1 Occallatibacter sp. | reverse complement strand
TGCATCCGGGCTCATGGAAGGGACTGACGCGCGACGAGGGCCTGAAGCTTGCGGCGGACTCTATCGAGCGCGCCATCGACGGACAGCCGTGGCAGGGCACCGGGTTTCATATCTTGATTGAGAACACCGCGGGGGCGGAGTTTTCGCTGGGCGGAAGTTTCGAACAGGTAGCGGAGCTGGTTGAACGGCTGAAGAACCATGCGCCTGTGGCCGTTTGCCTCGACACGTGCCATACACACGTGGCCGGCTACGACATGTTGAGCGCCGAGGGTTACGAAGCGACGATGAAACTGGCAGGCGCGACGGTGGGGTTCGATACGGTGCGGGTGTGGCACTGCAACGACGCCAAGGCAGAGCGCGGATCGAAGCTCGACCGGCACGAGCACATCGGCGAGGGAACGATGGGCCTTGAGCCGTTTCGGCGCCTGCTGAACGACTCTCGAGTTGCGCATTGCGCTTTTATTGCGGAGACGCCCGTGGACGAAGAGGGCGACGAGGAGCGGAATGTGCGGGCGCTGAAGAGGCTGGTGAAGCAGCAGGCAAAGTGACGCGCCCATCCGTTTACACTGAAAAGTGATGGCGGACGAGAAGGAACAATTGCGCTACGATCCGGCGGCGATTGAGCAAAAATGGCAGGAGCGCTGGGCTGCCGATCCCAAGCTCTACGCGGCGGAGCCGGCCACGAGCGAGAAACCCAAGTATTACGTGCTCGAGATGCTGCCGTATCCCAGCGGCCAATTGCACATGGGCCACGTGCGCAACTACGCCATTGGCGATGCGCTGGCTCGGCAGATGTGGATGCGCGGCTACAACGTGCTGCACCCGATGGGTTGGGATGCGTTCGGGCTGCCGGCGGAAAATGCCGCGCTCAAGAACAATACGCCGCCGCGTGAATGGACGCTGTCCAACATTGCCGCGATGAAGCGGCAGTTTAATCGCTTGGGCATGGGGTTCGACTGGGCCACCGAGGTCACCACGTGCATGCCCGACTACTACCGATGGAACCAGTGGTTCTTCTTACGTATGTACGAGAAGGGCCTGGCCTATCGCAAGAAGAGCAAGGTGAATTGGTGCCCGGAATGCGCCACCGTGCTGGCCAACGAGCAGGTGGTTGAGGGCTGCTGCTGGCGGCACGAAGACACGAAGGTGGAGCAGCGCGACCTGGTGCAGTGGTTCCTGCGCATTACCGCCTACGCCCAGGAGTTGCTGGATGGCCTGGACAAGCTGGACGGATGGCCGGAAAAAGTGCGCACCATGCAGCGCAACTGGATCGGCCGCAGCGAAGGGACGGAAGTCGACTTTTTTCTTGCGGAAAAAGCCGACAAGGGACCAGGGGCCAGGGAACAGGGAACAGAAAAGATTCGCATTCGGGTATTTACTACGCGTGTGGACACGATCTTTGGTGCGACCAGCGTGCAGTTGGCGCCAGAACATCCGCTGGTGAAGGCATTCACGGCAGAAGATGCGGACCTGAAGTCCAAGGTAGACGAGTTGCTCGAACAGCAGAAGACGGCCAGGGAAGCGGGCGATCTGGGCGCGATCGACAAGCACGGCGTGGCGACGGGCCGATTCGCCATGAATCCCTATAACGGCGAGCAGGTCCCCATCTGGGTGGCGAACTACATTTTGATGGACTACGGGACAGGCGCGATTATGAGCGTGCCGGCGCATGACGAGCGCGATTTTGAGTTCGCGACAAAGTACGGGATTGAAATTCGGCGGGTAATCAAGCCGTTGACGGAAGGTGAGGGCTCGGATGCGCTGCCCTTCATTTCCGAAGACGGCGTGCTGGTGAACTCGGGCGAATATGACGGATTGACCTGCGTCCAGGCGCAGATGAAGCTTCAGGAAGTGGCGACGCGAGGGCAGTTTGGCGAGGAAAAGATCATCTTTCGCTTGAAGGATTGGGGAGTGAGCCGGCAGCGCTATTGGGGCACTCCGATTCCCATGATCCATTGCGAGCGCGATGGGCTGGTTCCGGTTCCGGACGAGCAACTTCCAGTAATCCTGCCGGAGGAGATCGAGATTACGCAGCAGGGCGGCTCGCCGCTGGCGCGCGTGCCGGAGTTTGTGAACACTACCTGCCCGAAGTGCGGCGGGCCAGCGCGCCGCGAGACCGACACGATGGACACGTTCGTCGATTCGAGCTGGTACTTCTACCGCTATACCGACGCGAAGAATTCTTCTGCTCCCTTTGGACGAGAGCGTGCGGAATATTGGTTCCCGATCGATCAGTACATCGGCGGCGTAGAGCACGCCATTCTGCACCTGATTTACTCGCGCTTCTGGACCAAGGTAATGCGCGACCTCGACCTGATCAAAAACGACGAGCCGGTGGGGAGGCTATTCACGCAGGGCATGGTGATCAAGGACGGCGCGAAGATGTCGAAGTCGAAGGGCAACGTGGTTTCGCCCGACGATATGGTGTCCCGCTATGGCGCCGACTCCGCGCGCATGTATTCCCTCTTCGCCGCGCCGCCCGACCGCGATCTTGACTGGCAGGAGGACGGCGTCGCTGGAGTGAGCCGCTTCCTGAGTCGCGTTTGGCGAATCGTGACGAAGTACGCGCCGGCGGCGCGTACGGGCGCTCCGCGCTCTGGCGTTTTGGATGTGAGCAATAGCGGTACGAACAAGGGAACTCGACTCCTGCGGAAATTGCACCAGACGATCGCCAAGATCACGCAGGATTTCGAGGGTCGCTGGCACTTCAATACGGACGTGGCGGCGATCATGGAACTCGTCAACGAGATGCAGGATGCGGATGCGCGGTTGGCCGCGGGCGAGATCCCCGCGCCGGTAGTGCACGAGCTGCTCCGCAACCTGGTGCTGCTGCTTGCGCCGTTCGCGCCATTTCTGGCCGCAGAATTGTGGGAAGTAATGGGCGAGAAGGGTGCAATCTTGCGCGCTCCATGGCCAAAGAGCGATCCCGAGCTGGCGAAGGAAGACGAGATCGAGATTCCGGTGCAAATCAATGGCAAGTTGATCGCAGTCGTGCGTGTGGCAGCAGGGGCCGATCCAAAAACAATTGAGGCTGCGGCGCTGGCCAATGAAAAAGTGCGCGAGCGGACGTCGGGCAAGAACGTCGTGAAGGTGATTGTTGTGCCGGGCAGAGCCGTCAATTTGGTCGTAAAGTGAGGGCTGGTCGTGAAATGAGGGCCGCTTCCGTGGCGAGCGTTCACGGCAACGCTCCTGTCCGCGGAACGCAGTTACTGGTCGAGCACATGGGCGAGGTGTTCCGGCGTCCTTCGCTCGTAGCCATCGAGATTGCGTGGCGATGGTTCTTCGGAATTCCGTTTCTTCTTCTATGTTGGCAACAAGGGCAACAGATTCTCGCAGCGTTTCCGCTTGAATCGTCGGGCGCGAGCTCGCTCGACTTGCAGAATCCGTGGATCGCCGCTGTGCAACTCTGCAACCTCGCCGCGTTCTATGAGCCGCACGTGCTTGCTGTTCTGCGTTGGCTGTTGCCGGCCGGCGCGCTGGCCTGGGCGATCGTTTCGGGCCTGGGACGAAATCTCCTGCTGATGCGTATGGTGCCCCGGGTGCCGTTTCGGCCCGCCGCGATGATCGTGTTGCAGGGAGCTTGGCTGGCGCTACTGGCTCTGACACTGTGGGGCTGGCTCCGCTCAATGCAATGGGCGGCGGCTACGCACATCATCGCGGGCACGGAACCGGACCTCGTTGGCTATTTCATCTGGGCAATTTTTCTGACGCTCGGCTTTTTCACGGCATTCGCGCTGACCAGTTGGGTTTCGACGATCGCGCCGATTCTGGTTCTGCTCGAGGGGCGCTCCGCGCTTTCGGGTCTTAGACAGGCACTCAGTCTGGGGAGGGGCTTTACCAGCAAGCTCGCTGAGATCAATCTGGTGCTGGGGATCGTCAAGCTGGCGCTGCTTGTGGTGGCGATGGTTTTCTCGGCGGCGCCTCTGCCATTCAGCGACGAATTGGGTCCGGGCGCCATGCGCTTCGTGGTGGCTGCTTCCGGCGTCTTCTTCCTTGTGGCGAACGATTTTTTTCAGGTGGTCAGGCTCAAAGCGTTCGTGGAGTTTTGGAGGATTTTCCGGGGCCGCGCTGCCGCTTGATCTATTTCGCCGCGGGCTGCCCGGCCTCTTCTTTCAGGAAGGCTTCGCTAAGCGTTTTTTTATCGCGCGCGATAGGAAGCAGGGTCGGGTAAAACTGCACAAACGTGGTGTCGACGGCGGCATGATCTCGATGACATGAGTAGCACGGCGCGCCCTGCGGGATCAGCGTGCCATTGGTCGTTGGTGAGTCGAAGTCGAAAAACGCCCAACCGCCGGGAAAGCGCGCCTCATCCTTGACGTGCGCCTCGAATCCCATCACACGTGCGCCTTGGTAATGCCCACTTTGGTTGATGGAGCCTTTGCTCATCGCCTCGCGAACTTCGAGCACCATCACCGTCTTGTCCGGCCACGTTCCTGTGGCGACAAAACTGCGATAGGCCGCTGGATTGACGAAGACGTTGTCGAACATGGTCATGCCCGTCGGGTTGGGGGTGTAGCTCATGTCAATTCCGGAGGAAAGGTAGATCCATTCGCGGTAGTTCGCCACCGGAAGCATGTCGCCATTCGGCGCATAAGCGAGCGATTGCGCGGCGGCGGCGCTGGCTGCCGGGGCATTGCGAAGAAGAAAGAGAAGAGAAGCTGCGAGCAGGCGGGCGCCTGCCATAAGGATCGCTGGGGTACGCATGAGGCCTCCCTAATTGGGCTCTACGCGGCGCGGTTCGGGAAAGTTCCAACGCCCGCGTCGCACAATGCTGAAAACCCAATGTGCCTTAGAACACCTTCAACTGGATGACGAGATACTTTTTGGGGTCCTCTCGCATACTCTTGATGAGCTGCTGCGCCTGATCCGCGGTCTGGTCCAGATGATCGTAGAGCGCGCGGTTTTTCACCAACTGGCCGGCCGTGCCCTGACCCGAATTGATACCTTTTGAGATTTCGTCGAGGTTGGTCAACGTATCGTCCAGTTTCTTAGCGAATTCCGGATCCTTGACCAGCTTGCCCAGCGAGCCTTTGCCGGAGTTGATCTGTTCCGCTAGCTGGTTCAAATTGGCGGCAGCTGAGTTCAGGTTGTTATAGAGCGCCTCGTCCTTAAGGAACTTGCCCGCCGAGCCCTTGCCGGCGTCAAGATCGGCAGTAATCGCGTTCAAATGGTCAGCAGCCGAGCTCAACTTGGTGTACAGCGTGTTGTCGTTGACCAGTTCGCCAATCGATCCCTTGCCCTGGGCGATGGCGTCTGTAACGATTTGGAGATTATCTGCGATGGATACGATTTTCCTGGCCAGACCCGGATCATTAAGGAACTCGCCCGCCGTGCCGTGTCCCTTATTGAGAGTGTCGACGAGGGTCTCAATTTTGTGCACCAGCACGTTGACTTCCTGGATGGAGACCTGACTGGTATTAATGACCGACTGAATGGTCGGAGAACCGGACTGCATCAGCTCAGAGCCGTTGGAGGGGCGGGGCCCTATTGCGTGGGTAGAGTCGATATCGACATAGCTGTCGCCGAGAACGCCTGCCGCCTGAATGGACGCCAGCGAATCTGTGTGCAGGTCGTACAGGTACCTTTCGCCAACCTGCATGGTCACCTCGACGGGATTGGGATTCCGATCAGGCACCACGCGCAAGTGCAAAACATTACCAATTGTGACGCCTTCAAGCGTAACGACGGCGCCATCCTTCAGCCCGCCGGCGTTGGGAAAGTAGCAACGCAGCACGATCCTATGGGCGAAGAGACCGCCAGAAGAAGCGGTCATGAGAAACATGAGCGCAACCAGCACAATGAGGGAGACCAGAACCAGCGCTCCCACCTTCAGTTGCGACCACTTAATCTCTTTGCGGCTTGGCACTTCACTCCTCTTACGGGACCGAGTGGGCGGACGCCTTGAGGATACCAGAATGGGCGCGCTTAGAGCGGTTCCACAGTCGCTATAGCTGTTTCCGGCCTTGGTGCAGGGGCGAGAATGGATTCAGGAGCCGGCAGCCGCGGAACCGCCATGCCGCCCATCTTCAAGCACCACGCTGGCCACGGCAATTTGAGAGGTATGGGTCAGCGACAGGGCCGAGCTCACAATGCCCAATCGGCTCGCAATTTCCGCGGCGCGGCCATGAAATCGGAGGCTGGGCTTTCCGCTCAGCTCGCGCACTACCTCAATTTCCAGCCAGTTCACTCCGAAGCTGATGCCGGTGCCAAGCGCCTTGGCCGCTGCTTCTTTGGCGGCAAAGCGGGCGGCAAAGCTCTCAGCGGCATTGCGTTTGCGCTTGCAATAAACTTGCTCCGCCTTCAAAAAGACACGGTTGAGGAAACGCTCACCGTAACGATCCATGGCCTGCTGAATGCGCCCTATCTCGACCACATCAATTCCGGAACCGGCGATCATCTTGTTTATCAAGCTACAACATTCCTACCAGCGCGTGCTTGTCTGCAGCCACCTCGGCGCTGCTCCGGCAGACTCAGTTACCACCGTCTGGCTTTACCCATTCCCGGCAGGTAAGAGTTGTGTCAAAGGCGGTCAAGCCGTTCGACTCCGCAACAGCTTTCATCCACAAGCGCCCGTCTCCGATAAACAGCACGTGAAGCTGAAGATGCCGGAACCGAATCCAAGGCAGACTCTGAGCATCCCCTGGGCGCTGCAGATGAAGGCAGTCTCCATTGAGGAGCCGTCGCGGCTGGTTCAATTGCTGACCGGCGCGATTCTTGGCTGCGGAGGATGGGTACTGAGCCGAGGCGCAAACGACAGCGGGCGAATCAACATGTTGTTCGAATTCGAGCGCCAGGCGTGCGTCGACATTTACACTGTGCTGATCGCCGCGGGCGTGGAACTGAGCCAGGCGGGACACAGCAGACTGACTGAGCTGTGCCAGTGCACGCGCAGCCAGCGAAGGGATTGCGGCGCGGAAATCGCTAGCGTCGACCTGGAGATTCAGACCTTCCCGCCGGAGATTGTCGACATAATGCAGTCTTCGGGGCCGGTATAGAGCCAGATCTCATCTGAGCGCCGCGGAGCTGTCCCAGGTTCAGCCCGCCTCAACCAGCCCATATTTGCGCTGCCAGGCCTGCTTGAGTTGCGTGCGCACGCTGGCCCGCTCGGCCTCAGTCACCGCGGGTTCGGGGCCTTCGACAAAGCGCGCAGCTTCCCGCTTCGCCAGCTCCAGCAACTGGCGGTCGCGCAGCAAATCGGCCACGCGGAACTCGGGCAAACCCGCCTGCCGCGTGCCGAAAAACTCCCCAGGCCCGCGCTGCCGAAGATCCGTTTCGGCCAGCTCGAAGCCATCCTGCGTGCTCACCATCGCGCTCAAGCGTTCCTCGCCCAGGTCGGAGATCCGCTGGCCGGTCATCAGAATGCAATAGCTCTTGGCCGAGCCACGGCCCACGCGCCCGCGCAACTGGTGCAACTGCGCGAGCCCGAAGCGCTCCGCGTGCTCCACGACCATTACGCTGGCGTTGGCAACGTCCACTCCGACTTCGATGACCGTGGTCGAGACGAGCACATCGATTTCGCCGCGCTGAAAGCGGCGCATGATGACCTCTTTCTCGTCGGCGTCGAGCCGTCCGTGGAGCAACCCGACGCGCAATCCGGCGAACGGCCCCTTGCGGAGCTTTTCGTGCATTTCAACCGCGGATTTGAGCCCCGCTTTCGCACCCGGATTTGCCTCCTGTGCCGAACCAGCAAAGAGCTCCGCTGTTTTGAGTTTTGGAGCGATGTTGCGTCGAACCGTCGGCGGGCTTGCCTTGCCGGTTGGAGCTTCGTCGCGCGAGAAATCAAGCTCCGGCTGGTCGTCCTTCGATCCCTCGATGACGGGATAGACGATGTAGGCTTGCCTGCCCTTCGCGACTTGTTTGCGCACGAAGTTCCACACTTCTTCGGAGCGCTCGCCAGGCACGCGCTTGGTGACAATGGGCATGCGCCCCGGCGGCAGCTCATCGAGTGTGCTCAGGTCCAGGTCGCCGTAGAGCGAGAGCGCCAGCGTGCGCGGAATGGGCGTGGCCGTCATAACCAGGACGTCGGGCTCAGGCTGGTTGGGCTTCTTCATCAATTTGAAGCGCTGCAGCACGCCGAAGCGATGCTGCTCGTCGACGACGACGAGGCCGAGGCGGTCGAATTCGACCTTCTCTTCGATCAGCGCGTGCGTTCCGATGATCAGGTTGGCGTCGCCGCGGTTGATCAGCCCACGGTTCGTTCGCTTGCGGTCTTCATCGAGCGAGCCGGTGAGCAAAACCACACGCGGCTTGCGGCTGGAGCGCTCCAGCAGCTTGCGCGCCGCGAGAAAATGCTGCGTGGCCAGAATCTCAGTGGGCGCCATCAGCGCCGCCTGGTAGCCGTTTTCCATGGCCACCAGCATGGCCTGAAACGCGACAATCGTTTTGCCCGAGCCGACGTCGCCCTGCAGCAGCCGCCGCATGGGGCTGGGGGCGCGCATGTCGGCCACAATCTCGCCGAGGGCCCGTTTTTGCGCCCCCGTGGGATGAAAGGGAAGCACCTCGCGGATGGCCTCACGAACCTTGTCGTTGGTCGCGAACGCGATGCCCTTGCGCTCCTTCATGCGCCGTCGCTTCAGCTCCAAACCTAGCTCCAGATAGAAGAACTCCTCGAAGATAAGCCGGCGGTGAGCCGGGGTTGAGAAACTTTGCAGTTCCGCGACGGGTGTGCCTTCGGGCGGAAAGTGAACTTCGCGCAGCGCTGTCTCCCGATCGGGAAAATCGAGCCTTTGCAGCATCGATTGCGGCAGGCAATCGGGCACAGCGCCGCGCATGGATTCAAGCAAGTTGAAGATGACCTTGCGCTGCCACCGCGAGGCCAGGCGACTGCCGCCCAGCGACTCGTAGACCGGCGTGATGCGGCCGACTTCGAGCATCTGCGTCTCGGCATCGGCGCTTGCGTCAGGCAGGATCTCAAATTGCGGCTGGATCATCTTCAAGTTGCTCGTCGAGCGAGATGGCTCGACTTTGCCGTAGACTGCGACCGTTTGCCCGGCCAGAAATTTGCCGTTGAGGTACGGAGCGTTGAACCAGACGCATTTGAGCGCGTGGCGGCCCTGGCCGACGGTCAGCTCGAAAAGGGGCATGCGGCGCGTGCGCAGCAGCGCCGATCCGCGCACTTCGCCGATGACGCTGGCCACGTCGCCCGGCTTTAATTCGTCGAGGCTGACCGGATTCTGGCGATCCTCATAACGGAAAGGGAAGTGATAAAGCAGGTCTTCGGCGGTCAGGATGCCTTTTTCGGCGAGCATCCCGGCGACGGTGGGACCGACGCCGCGTACATACTGCACTTGATCGCCGAGGTTGGGCACATCTGGATGCTAAATCGCGCAGATGGCGCGCAACAAACCCGAGTGAGGGTGGCGATTCCGGCGAGACTCAACTGAACCCCAGCGCCGGGTGCGGCACGTACGGCTCTCTGAGTGCCCTGATCTCGTCGGGCAAGAGGCCGACGGAATGGACGAAATTGCGCGATTTCCCGCGCCACAGTACTTTCGTGCATTGCGCCGAAGTGAGCAAAAGTGGTTCGATTTTCATCAGTGCGAAACATGTCAGACAACTCTTCTTCCCGCGCAAGGGTCTAAACTTAAAGGTCATGGGGGAAGAGTTGTCTTTGGGGCGTTCCGTAGGCTCCGGCGCTTACGGGAAAGAGAATGGGCGCGTCTAACGAGAAGTCAGCGGGAAGAGCAGCCAGAAAGGCGCCGGGCAGATTGAGCCCCAAATTGAGCCAACGACCGGCAGTGACGGTAGAACCACAAAGGCAGCCCTCGCGTCCCTCAAGCCGGCGCGTCGAAAGACCATTGCAGCGGCATGGGTCCAATTTGCTGCGGCGGTGGCCGGCACGGATGGTGGCTGCGGCTGCCGTTCCAGTCTTTGTTCTCCTTGCCGGTTGCGGCGGATCGGCCTCCGGTGGCGGCGGGGGTGGGGGCGCGTTATCCGTATCCCCCGGCTCGGTAACCATCGACACCAATTGCACAGGATGTAATTCGTCCACGTCTTCTGGAGTTTTTGAGCAGTTCACGGCCACGCTGAGCGGTGGCGGCGCGGCTAGCGTTACGTGGGCTGTTTCAGGCGGAGACTCGTATTACGGCCCCGGATCCATCACGAGCACAGGCCAATATATTCCGCCCGGCGCTCTCGTCGCTGATAACGTGAAGGTCACAGTGACGGCGACGCTGACTTCCGGTTCAGCGTCCGCAAGCGCCGCAATCACCGTCACGCCAGGATTTCTCGAGCCGCTCTCGCCTGAGAATTTCGCCCTCGGCAGTGGCGGAACAGCCGTCATTACCGGCTACATTGCCGAACGGGGAGGCACCACCGGCATCAGCTACGCCACCTCTAGCGCTCCTACCGGCTCGAGCGGCGGGCAGGGGACGCTCATCGAAGCGCCGTGTGTGCGCAGTGCCAATGTGTTCACCTCCTGCTCGGTCACCTATACCGCGCCCACATCGATTAATTCGACCGTTTCCACTTATGTTGTGGGCACCGTCGGCACATCGTCTTCAAAAACCGCGGCCGTGGTTTTATTGAACACAGAGGGAATCTCCAGTAATCCCGCCACGCATCAAGATCAACTGGCCACGCCCGTCTTGCTGGGTAGTTCCGGCGGCAACAACAAGGACTATGACACTACGGTTCAGAATGGGCAGACCTTCGTTGCGGATTGCTGCGGCGGTACGCTGGGTGCGTTGATTCAGAACAGTGGCGGCACCCAGTACTTGTTGAGTTGTAACCACGTGTTCGCGCGCAGCGACCAGGCAAGCACCGGAGAACCGATCGTTCAGCCAGGTTTGATCGACAACAATTGCACGCCGAACGGCGATGGCTCCGGAACTACTGTGGTTGGCTACCTGACGACTTGGCTCCCGCTTAGCTCAAATTCGACCAATGCGGACGCTGCCATCGCGCAGGTGAACGGGAACATGGTCAGCAGCACAGGCGCTATTTTGGAGCTCGGTGTGCCGCCGCAAGGGGGCGGCACGTTGCCTGCGGCGCCTCCGGGCACGGACTGTTCGATCAAGTCACCCGCAACGGGGGTCTCGTGCACGCAGGGTCAAGGGGAAACCGTGGCAGGCATCGGTATGACAGTGGCTAAGAGCGGGCGTACCACGGGGCTGACGTGCGCTAACATTTCGACGGTCAGTTTCGATGTGCAGGTGGGCTACTACAAGAACTGCGACGAGACCACTCCTTACCTCTTCGCGAACGGGACCAATCTCAAGACGTTCACCAACCAGATCGCCATCGATGCCAATCAGTTCAGCGACGCAGGCGACTCCGGGTCGCTGGTGGTGGATGCCAGCAATGCGGAGCCGGTTGGATTGTTCTTTGCTGGCGGCGTCGATGCATCGGGCGTCAGCGAGGGCGTGGCCAATCCCGTTTCCGCGGTGCTGGCGGAACTCAATGCACAGGAAAACACCACCTATACCTTTGTGGGCACCAAGGACCACCCGGTTAGCTGCCTGAACTACGGGAACGCGACGGCGACCGCCGCGCAGGGAACCACGCTCTCTGATGCGCAGGCCGCGCTCGCCCAGCAGGCGCTCACGCAGGCGCGGATGTTGATCAATCCCTCGATGGGCATTCTAGGTGCGGCCACCGGCAAAAGCAGCGACCATGCAGGCGAAGCGACCGTCGTTCTCTATGTCGACCAGAGCATGAATGTGACTGCGCCGCAGACGGTCAACGGAGTTCGCACCGAAGTGATTCCCACCACAGCTCA
>JBEKWT010000058.1:0-11838 GCA_049512795.1 Occallatibacter sp. | reverse complement strand
GGAGGAGATGGAGCGGTGGTCGCCCATAACGAAATACTCGTCGGACGGAAGAGTCATCTCGTCCACGGAGCGCGTGTCACGGTACTCGGGCGGCACGTAGGGCTCAGGAACACGGGTGCCGTTCACGAACACGCGACCGTGATCGATGCGGAAACTGTCGCCAGGGAGCGCGATGATGCGTTTGATGTAGCTCTTTTCTGGGTCGCGCGGATAGTGAAAGACCACGACGTCGCCGCGATCGATGGCGGTGAAGTGGTAAACGAATTTGTTGATAAAGAGCCGGTCGCGGTCCTCGAGGCGCGGCAACATGCTGGTGCCTTCAACGCGGACGGGCTGATAGAGAAACGTAATGATGAGGACGGAGGCGACGGCCGCAACGGCCAGATCGCGAACCCAAAGCAGGATGCCCGCGGATTTCTTTCCCACTGACGAGGATCCTTCTGCCGGGGTTGCGGACGACGGCCCAGTTAGTGCGGCCGGCGGACCGGCGGGTAGTGCGGCGGCTGCCTCGGGGCTCGAACTGGACTCAGGAGCTAAAGGATCGTTTGAAACCATTGCCATCTTCATCCAGATTACTCGGAACCGAGGCGTTCTGCACTTGCGAGGCGCCGCAAATGTTGATAAAGCGTGTTCCTCGAGACCAACCGGTCCAGAATGTGCAACCTGGTTTGGACGGGCAAATCGCGGGGGTTTGGAAGTTTGCTGCATTCGCGGGCGCCGATTTCACATGACCATTTAGTAATGCCTCTTTCGATGGATTGTTCGGTTACCAGAGAAATAGTTCAATGACTGAAGTACCGGAACTCCACGCAAAAACTAATCAGTAACTCGATCCCGCGGAGGACCATGGACCCCCACATCGAAGCCCCCAATGTTGTATTCGTACCCGGATCCAGTCTTCGGGCTTATTCGCCGTTTTCGCTCTCCCGGCTTGCATTGCCAGCTCTTTGCGTTGCAATCGCCGCATCCGTGGGTACCGCAACCGGAATCACACTCGCGATGGTTGACGCGCCAAATGGCGTTGTCGAAGCCTCCAGCCATTCAGGTCAAACTAATTCAACCGGCGCCAAAGCAACGATCCACGTCGCAGCGAATACCCGCCCGGCGTCTGTTGTACAAACGGCGGTCGTTGCTCCCCTGGATGCAAGTTCCAGCCAAACGAACGCCGATACGAGCCACTCCGCGGCAAAGGCGGTCGACCTGCGTCTCCCGACCGCGATTCCTGCCGTAAAGGCTCAGCCGTCGTCTGCGGCACAAATTGCTCTTAACGATCCGCCGGATGCGATCAAGCCTGCGACGTTCACACTGGCTGGCAAGGAATGGCCCGTCGCAAGGCCGATGTCGATGCCGGTTGCCGAGCTCGTGCAGCACCAAGCGGTCAGCGCTTCATCGGCTGCTCCAACCGCTCTGGAACCAACACTATCGAGCCTTGATAATGCGTCAAAGGCTGCGATCCTCTACACCGAAGGAGACCTTACGGTTGCGGGTTACGACGCAATGACCGGGACGGTTCTAACCAGCGATGGCAGAACCTTCATCCTCGGCACGACAGTGGCCGCCAGCCACGCAACCTCGTGGGACGAGTACCGTTCCGGCGTGCACTACCGCTGTGATCAGACCGGAAGTTGCATGCTGATGCGCGCGGGTGCCGTGGCTCCGAACGCAAGACTCATCTAGAGAAGTTGTGCTCTTGAGGACTCAAGGCTGCACACTTGCGACCATGCCAATGCCCCACGCTGAAGAAGAATGGCTTACTCGCAGCCGAGGCTTTCCGGCGGGCACATGATTCGCGGATGATGTTTAGTGATTGGTTTCGGCTGATCGGCTGCGGGAACCAGTATGGGTGCGGCTCCCGATTCGGAAAGCCCCGCCAGATTCTCTTCCTCCAGCACCAGAGGGCGCTGCAAGACCATCTCGACTTGCGTGCCACGGGGAATATCGACATCGGCGTTGCGCGTGAAAAGCGAAACGATGCCCACCGTTGCAAGTCCAGCTCCGAGGCCGGCGAGACCGCCCTCAATGGGATGACCGGAGGCGGCACCGCCAATGGTGCCGACACCCGCGCCGGTAGGAAGCGCGATTTCGGCAGCCTGGCCCGCGTTGCGGCCCTTATCGCCGTTCTGCTGAATGGTTCCCTCGCCGTCGTTCATCACGGTCTGGTTTTTTGAGCCGGGCACGCTGTCCACGACGCCAGGAATCTCCGCCACAGTGCCGTTGGGGAAGATGATCGAGGTGAAGTGCATGTCGAGCTGCGCTTTGGCTCTCATGCCGCCGCGCTGGACGCGGTCGACCATGCCTTGCACGTAAACACCCGTCGGAATCATGACCCGGTTGCCGACCACGACCGGGAAGGTCGACGACAAGTAGACGCCGTCGCCGGGCTTGGCCGACTTTGTATTGATGGCGCTGCGCAATTCGAGCAGAACCTTGGTGCCGGCGGGGACGGTGTAGGACTTTTTCGCGGGTGTCGCATCGGTAAGGCCAACCGAGTCATCGGATCGCGCTGCCGGAGCTGCCGGTTCAGCGGGTGCGGCAGGGGTTGCAGGGCTCGAAGCCACAGGAGTTGTCGGCTGAGGCGTTGCCGGCGCGGATGCGCTCTGGTCCGGCGACGGAGGAGCGGGCGTTTGAGCGGCGCACAGGCCCAGGCCTGCGGCCATCAAGCCGGCCAAAACTGCTGCCGAGTACAGCTCTCGCACCGAGGACATGCAGCCCTCCTTCACCCTGATGGATAGACGAGACTCCCGCACACAAGGATAGCTCGACTTCGCCCTGCCGGCGTGTGAAAAGAGTGGGCGGCGCTGCCAGAAGGCCGTATGCGGGTTACCATTCGAGAAAGCGATGCCAACGAAGGCAGAATCAACTGAGATCGGTTCCGGACGGGCGCCCAGCCGGTTTGGAGCGGCGTATCGCGTCCTGGAAGAGGCGATCGCGGCGCGAGCCTTCCCTGGGTGTGCATTTGGCGTGTTGGCCTGTGGCGAGGTCACGCTCCCAGCGACGCACATCGGCGCGCTGGGCCGCTTCACGTTTGAGCCGGAATCGCCTTTGGTCAGCGCGGAGACCGCGTATGACGTGGCCAGCCTGACCAAAGTTGTCGCAACGACGGCGGCAATGATGCTGCTGGTCCAGCGGCAGCAGATCGACGTTGACACGCTTCTTGGCGACTTGTTGCCGGGATTTGTCGTGGGCCGCGCCCCGGGAGACGCGGCGCGCAAGGTGACGTTGCGGCACTTGCTCGCGCACAACCCCGGTTTGCCGGGGTACGTGGAGCTGTTTCGTGCCGCAACCACGCCGGAGGCGCTATTCCGTGCCTGCCTGGAGCTGCCGCTGGAGGTTGAGCCGGGAACGCGGGCCGAGTACTCCGACCCTGGTTTCATTCTCCTCGGCAAGGCGCTCGAAGTCCGGACTGGCGAAACCCTGGATTCGTGGCTCGGGCGTGAAGTGCTCAGGCCGCTCGGCATGGGTGCCACGAGCTTCTGCCCCGCCCCGGCACTTCGCGACGCGATTCCACCGACGGAAGTGGACACATGGTTCCGTCATCGCCTGATCCAGGGCGAGGTGCAGGACGAAAATGCGTGGGTGCTTGGGGGTGTGGCGGGACAGGCGGGGCTCTTCTCGAATGTTGCCAACCTTTTGCGATTTGCAGTGGAGGTTGTCAGCGCGGGAGCCGAAAACAGCGCCAACGGAGTGCCGAATCTCTTTGAAGCAGCGACGGTGAAACGATTTATCCAACGGCAAGAGCCTGCCGGCAGCTCCCGGGCACTTGGGTGGGATACGCCCTCAGGAAACTCGTCGGCTGGCAAGCATTTTTCCAGCCATTCCGTTGGGCACCTAGGCTTTAGCGGCTGCTCGCTTTGGATCGACCTGGAAGCAGCTGTGGCTGTCGTTTTGCTCACCAATCGGACTTTGCCTGATCGAAAGAGTCAGCTGATCCGCGAGGTGCGGCCGGCCTTCCATGACGCGATTCGCGAAGCCCTCCAAAGGTAAGAATTGGCGGTTACGAAAGCAGATTCGGGCTGGCGAAATTTGTGTAGGGCCTTGACCGGTTTTATAGATACAATAAATACTGGGGTCTGACGCGATGCTACCGAGCACAACGCTGCAGGAGATGACCGGCTCCCGATCGAATGGCAACCATAACGACCAGGCCACCCTGCTTCAGCAACTAACCACCGAGAGCCAGAACGAGGCTTCTCAAGGGCTCGACACCAAGTCTGCGCTTGAGATCGCTCGCATCATCAATCACGAAGATGCGAAGATCGCCGCAGCGGTGAAGAAGGCCATTCCCGAAATCGCTGATGTCATCGACCAGGTGGCCCGAAGCCTGCGCGACGGCGGCCGGCTGATCTATATCGGCGCCGGCTCCAGTGGGCGGATTGCCGCGCTGGACTCATCGGAGTGTCCTCCCACCTACTCCACCGCGCCAGGTCAAGTGCAGTACATCATGGCGGGCGGACCCAAGGCGCTCGCGTCGGCTGTTGAGGTCAATGAAGACTCCGAAGAGCTGGGCCAGCGAGACATCGCGCGCCGCCGCCCTACGCGCAAGGACGTGGTGGTAGGCGTTTCGGCCTCTGGACGAACGCCCTATGTAGTTGCCGCGGTTGCCTATGCCCGCGCCCGCGGAGCGCACACCGCAGCCGTGACCTGCAATCACGAAACGCCCTTGTCGCAAGCCGCGGACATCACTGTCGTTGCCGATGTGGGCGCCGAGGTGGTCTCCGGTTCCACCCGCATGAAAGCCGGCAGCGCACAGAAGATGATCCTGAACATGATCACCACTGGCGCCATGACCCGGCTGGGCTATGTGTACGAGAACCTGATGGTGAACGTGCACATGCAGAATTCGAAGCTGGTGGAGCGCGGAATTCGGATTCTGATGTCCGCCTGCAACATTGACCGGGCGACCGCAGTTGAGACGATCAAGAGTGCCGGGCGCAGCGTGCCGGTTGCTCTGGTAATGCTGAGAGCCAAAGTGGACAAGCCCGAGGCGGTGCGGCGGCTGGCAAAGTCCGACGGCAATGTAAGGCTGGCCATCGAAGACAACGTGCTGGAACTTTAAAGCGAGCCTGCAGCAGGAGGCTTCACGCTGATGTCCCGAACAGACTTGGGAGCGGTTTCCCCTTGCTTCATTGTCTCGAACGTCGATCGCTCGATCGCCTTCTACTGCGACAAGCTCGGATTTGAAAACCGATTCCGGCAGCCGGACCCGGATCCGTTTTTCGCCATCGTTGGCCGCGACATAGCGCAACTGTTCGTTAAGTCTGAGAGAAACGTGTTGCCGCAGCCCAACCACACCCGTCATGTCCACATGCGCCTGGACGCGTTTGTCTATGTTGAAGACCCCGATGCGCTTGCCGCCGAATTGTCCGACCGCGGCGTAGACTTCAGCGCGCCGCTCAAGGACACCAACGACGGCCTGCGCGGCTTCGAGATTCGCGATCCTGACGGCTACGTGTTGTTTTTCGGTCGGCACAGATAACCGGAACGCCGGCAGCGGCCTCGACGCGCCGGTGGCACGCCTGTTCGCTTTCCGCAGGGGTGCTGCCTCCGTCTTACGGCAGAACGCGCTGGATGTGCAGGAAGAGAATCAGGTTCAGCAGGAAGCTGATCACCAGCACGCCGATTCCAATCACGGCAACGACCTTGACCTTCCCGCTAAAGATCTTCAAGTCTTCGAGGAGTTCCTGCTGCTCGAGAGTGTTGCGGTCGGTGGCTTCGCGAACCATCTCCAGCTGATCTTCGACCCGCTTGAGCGAGGCGTTCTGCTCCATCACCTGTTCGCGCAGGCCGCGATTCTGCGTCTGGAGTTCGGCCAGATTACTCTCAAGAGGCGCAAGATCGACCTTAGGTGGAGGCGGGGGCGCTTGCGGGCGCGGTGTGAGCACATTGGAAATGGCGGTGAGTACATTACCTTCGAGCAGAGGCAGGAGCCGTTGCACAAGCGGCATCACCGCGCGAAAAGCGTTCATGGCACGCTGCGCCCCAGAGGTCTCTCCCCCATTGGTCGATGCAGGGAGAGCGCGACCCGGAGGAGGCGCTTGGTTCCGGTTTCCAGGAGCCGGAGAGCCTATTGGATGCCGGCCGGAGCCCACGGGCAGCGGAGATCCCATGGTGCGCGGCTGCGGCGCGGATCTGGAGTAAAGGGGATCACGATCAATCGAGTCAATGCTCTCGGGCTCGTTCATGGGTATCCTTGTGCCTTCACATGAGGCAAACCTCATATATAGCTCATTTTGAGCCCGTTGGAAACACAGATTTCACGAAAACGATTTAAGCCAAACGAGCGCCAGAGTATTCTCGAAACGAGGAGAATTGCGTGAAGGCACATGTAAGCCGAACACTGCGCAGTGTGCAGCGAAGTATTCTGGCCGGAATCATCACCGTCGGGCCGCTTTTTGTCACCTACTTGATCTTCAGCTTTCTGCTGGGCGAGCTGGCCAGTGCTGGACTGCCCGCAGTGCGTTTTCTGGCCGCGTTCCTCCCCGACGCCTGGTTCCGCTACGCATGGATTCAGCCCGTGCTCGCCATTCTGCTCACGTTGGTTGTGCTTTACGTCGTGGGCCGGGTAACTTCGCTCGTGATTGGCCGCCAGGCCTTCGGGCTCTTTGAGTCAATCCTCGAACGGCTGCCGTTTGTGGCCAAGGTCTATACGTCTGTTCGCCAACTACTGGACACGATGATGGCCAAGAAGGATGCCAGCCAGCGCGTTGTGCTGGTGGACTTCCCCATCGCCGGCCAAAAGAGCATTGGGTTCCTGACCCGTACCATGACCGACGCGGGCAGCGGGCAGCCGCTGGCGGCGGTTCTGGTACCCAACGCCATCAATCCCACGTCGGCTTTTCTGCAGATTCTTCCCATGGACCGGGTCATTGAAACGGACCTGACCATGGAACAGGCGATGAGCATGGTGATGACGGGCGGCGCGGTGGGGCCGGAGACGATTCAGTACTCGAAGGCAACGAGCGGTCCGGCGCCGGCAGAGAGAGCGACAGCTCTCCCATCGGTATTGAAGTAAAAACCATGCAGGAGAAGAATCGGTGGCAACGGAGCACACACTCAAGCAACCGGTCTCAATCACGATCCTCGGCTGGCTTTATATCCTCGTGGGTGTGCTGGGGACGGCCGCTCATTACGAGGATTTCAGGATTCATGCGCCCTTCGTGGAGGAATTCGTTTGGATTACCGTGCTTGGGGCGGCAGCTGTGGTTGCTGGAATCTTCATGCTCAGAGGGCGAAGCTGGGCGCGGTGGTTAGCGCTGGTGTGGATCGCATCGCATGTCGCCATCAGCGCGTTTCATCCGCTGCCCGAGCTGATTATCCACTGCGCTCTGCTTGTGCTGTTCAGCTATCTTCTCTTCCGGCGACAGGCGCGGAAGTATTTCAGCGCGGCGTGAACTGTTGCACAATCGGTGAAGCTGCCCGGAGCGAATTTGATTTCAGAGCGTCGCTCCGGTTTCCTCTTTCGCGACCAGTTCTTCCTCGGCGTGCTCGCTCTCCACTGTGACCTTGCGCAGACTGATGTGATCGAACTGAGCCCATACAAGGCCGACCGGCGCAATTCCTAAAAAAGTCATCGCGAGTAAAGTTGTAGCGCAGGCCGTAGCCGTCTCCGGAGTCATTCCAAAAAGCGGGGTCAGCATGACTTCGAGAGCAGCAATTTGCGTAAACCACCCAATCACCGGCAATTGAATAATGCTGGCGACGCCACCGCCGGCCATCAGGGCCAAACACTTGGCCAGCGCCATCTGACCGTTGGGGAGGAATGCACTGGTGCCTTCGACATAGGCCATCGTGATCATTCCCCACATAACCAGCGACAGAGATATCGTTACCGCGAAATCCGTGGGTGTGCGAAGAGTGTCCAGACCAGCGTGAAAGGTGCGGATCTTGTTCCCGACCGAGTGCGCGAGTTGATGGCTGAGCGGGGACAGAACCTTCTCGCAGAAGGTCGCCACTGCACTTCCTGACAATCGCACGGCGACGAGGAACAGCGAGCCCGCCAATGTGACGATGAGGCCTCCCTTGCCGAACTTGTTGAAGACTTCCTGGTGCGGGAGCGCGCCCGGCGGCGAAAACAAAATCGCAGTGCAAAAGAGGAGGGCCATCGAAGCGCCATCAAATAGCCGCTCGACAACATAGACGGCAATTTGGGAGGCAACCGGCAATCCCGTCTTTTTTGCCACGAGGTAGGGGCGGACGAGGTCGGCAATCCGGCCGATGAGAGCAACAGCTGTGAAGCCCATAACCTGCGTGCCGAGCAGGGAAAAAAGGGGCACACGCTTGGTTGGCCGCAGCAGCCAAGCCCAGCGGACGGCGCGAAAAACAAAGGCCAGGTAAATCAACCCAGCGCCGATGCCGACCCTGGTCCAGCTGGCCCTGCGAAACTCCTCAAGAAAAACGCTCCAGTTGAACGGGTGGAGGTGCTCTTCGTAGGCAAAAAGGCCGGCCAAAGCTGCCAGCACAATCAGGCCCAGAATCCATTGGCTCTTCTTCACGCGTTCTCCGTTTGGCAATCTGCGGTCAAGGTCTATGGGTATGTTCTCACGCGGCAATGAATGGACCAGCGAAGAATGTGCGGGCTAGTCCAAGCGGAGTCAACGGCTCTTTGCATTGTGAAGAGACAATGAAGAAATCTGCGCAGGTTAGCGTTGCGAGGTTGGCTGCGCGGCTGCATCATGCGCGGTGATGGAGTTGCGCCGGGCCTCTGCCTCGCGAGCCAATACACGGCGATTGAATTCGTGAATTACGCGGGCGACGTACGCCTGCGTTTCGCGGTACGGCGGTATGCCGTGGTACTTGTCGACGGCTTCGGGCCCGGCGTTGTACGCGGCCAGCGCCAGCGCAAGATTGTCGTGGTAGCGAGTGAGCAAAGCGTCGAAGTACGTTGAGCCGCCGCGCACATTCTGGTCGGGCTGAAAGCTGTCCTCGACACCAAGCCCGGCCGCGGTTCCCGGCATCAATTGCATCAAACCTCGCGCGCCGGCGCGGCTCACGGCGCGGGCGTCGCCGTCGCTCTCGGCCTTCACCACGCTGGCCAGCAGATCCACATCCAGGTTGTGATCCGCTCCGGCTCGAGCGAGCATCTCGCGCAGGTCGCCTGCGGTTAGTCTTGCCGGCGTTTGGGGCTTGGCGGCAGACGCAGCCGGAACAGTCGCCGGTGAATCGGGCACTTGCTCGAATGTAGCGATCTCCGCGGGCTTGAACTCGATGTAGCTGTCTTCCCCGGCGCTGATATAGAGGCGGATGCGGCCATCGACCATCGCGTGATGATCGCACAGTTGGACGAAACCGTTGCTGAGGGTCACGCGTTCGCCGGCACGAGACAGGGTTGACAGGCAAGCGAACGCGGCAATCGATCCAAGCGTAAGAAATATTCTTCCGCGCGCCGCTCGCCGTCGTTGATTTTCTCTGTTCATGCTTTTGCCGGCGCCAGTCTTGCCAGCGTTGCTTCCAAAACCACAGCCACGCCGTCCTCATCGTTCGACGGCGCCTGTTTCCATCCGCGCGTTTTGGCCAGCGCGCGCAGCTCCGGGGCAGCGTTCGCCATCACGATTCCCTGCCCCGCCCAGTCCAGCATAGTCGCGTCGTTCCAGTTGTCGCCGATTGCCATGGTCTCCCTTCGATCCACACCCAGGCGCTCGGCGAGCCGTTCCAGGGCCCATCCCTTCGAGATGCCGGGCGGCAAAAGATCGAGAATCGACAGATCACGCTCCGGATACTCGGTGCGCACCGCCTCACATTGCGGGCTCCACTCGCTTGCCTTCAAGGCTTTCTCGGCGTCTTTCATCCTTCCGATGCTTCCCGCTCCCATTCCTTGAATCGGATCATCGCCATCGACCAGCGCAGATTCCAGCGGCTTGACCACTTCAATTGCATTGCGGTTGGTCTCGACCCACATCGCGATGCGGCCATGCGCCTGTTCGAGGTCTTCGAGGACCAGCTCGCCGCGTCCCGGTCGATCGAAGGTGAACACAACCGTCCCGAACGGGCGGAGCACGCCGCAAAGTCCGCGTGCGACTCGTGCAGACATGTGGCACCGGTCAATCACGTCACCACCCAGCGTTGAGAGCACTGCACCATTCGACGCGATGAAGGGTGTATCCGCTCGCAGGCCGAGGTTCAGAAGCAGCGGCGCGGTATAGGCCGGGCGGCGACCAGTGGCGATGGCGACAGTGATTCCCGCCTCCTGGGCGCCCTTGAGCGCCCGTGCGTTGCGCCCGCTGAACGTTTGCGAATTCGTCGGCAGAAGTGTGCCGTCCATATCGATCGCAACGAGCCGCGGGGGAGGGTGCATACATTCAGTTTACCGGGCTGATAGGTAGCCGACCGGTGCAGACGCCGTTGACCGACCCAATCCGGTAATCTCATAGCTATGGAGCGGACATGCAGCCAATGCCACGCGGTGCTCGCCGAGCAGACAAAGGCGGACTGGTGCCCCGCCTGCGGCGGCGCGCTGGTCGAACGTCAGAGTTTGCCCGAATCCGGAGCGACGGGCGCTTCCGTCGAAGTAGATCATCGCGGCATCGTGCTCCCACGACGGCACGCAATGGGCGGAATCATTACGCCGCAATGATCGGCCCGACGCGTGCGATCCGCTCAGGGAGTTACGTCGAGGCCAACCGCTTCTGCCAGTTTTGCCTGGCGCTCATCGAAGGTCCAGAACTGGTCGACCCTTAATTCGAGTGCGCACGCGACGTGGAGCGAATCGAGGGTGCGGACTCCGAGGGTCGGGCCGTACCGGCGAGCGAGTTCAATTACTTCGCTCCAGGTTGTTTCGGGAAGCCCAGTCGACTGCAAGAGGCCGGAGCGGCAGTCAAGCTCGAAGTTCTCCCAAGCGGTCCTGGAATTCATCGCTGAAATGCGCTGAAGAAAGACCTGCCGATAAATGGCATTCGCGACTTCGGCTCGGCCAAACGGAGTGATGGGCAGACTCGGATGCTGCGCCATCAGATTGTATGCCTCGCGCGAATGGGCGTCTTGCAGGTACACGGCGATCAGAAAACTCGTGTCCGCGTAGATTTTCAATAACGGCTCTCTTCCCTATCCCGTATCAGATCGTCTACCGCTGTCAGAATGCGATCACCGAAGATTGCCTTTGCACGCGCCTCGAAGTCCGGCCATTCTACCGGGGCTTTCGGAGGTGTCCTGGGGACCAAATCGGCGATGACTTCACCGCGTTCGCGGACCTCGATATGTATACCGGCGCGCAGCCAGGTTTTCACTTGCTTGGTATCGCGAAGCTGTCGGAGGCTTATACTCTGCATTTGAACATTGTGGCACAATATGTGTCACAATGTAAAATATATTGAATCAAAATAACTTATTCATACCGCAACGCCTCGGCCGGCAGCACCCGCGCGGCCGACGACGACGGGTACAGCGTGGCCAGCAGCGAGATTCCAATCGAAACAACCGACACAATCACGCCGTCAAGAAAGCGCGGCGCAAAGGGGAGCGTGTCGATGGAATAGACGTCGGCGGACAAATGGATGAAGTGATAATGGCCGCCCGCCCAGGAGGCCAGGTATCCGAGAATCAGCCCTAGAGCAGTACCGACGACGCTGATGAGCAAGCCTTGCAGCAAGAAGATGCGCCGTACCTGGCCGGGATCGACCCCGAAGCTCATCATGACCGCAATGTCGCGCGTCTTTTCCATCACCATCATGGTGAGCGCGATAAGAATGTTGAGCGCGGCCACGATGACGATGAGCGCGATCACGATAAAGGTGACCACCTGCTCGAGTTTGAGCGCGCGAAACAGCTCGCGATTCTCATCGGTCCAATTGGTGGTCATGAAGCCCTTGCCGGCCGCCTGCTCGATGGTGTGCGCAATCTGCGGCG
>JBEKWT010000057.1:0-11853 GCA_049512795.1 Occallatibacter sp. | reverse complement strand
GGACGGCGTGATGGCGTCTTCTCTGGTTCTGGCAACCGTCGCAACCGTGAGCGCGCTTCGTCATCCGCGTCCGGCGATCATGGTTACCGCGGTTGCGGCATCGATCATCTGTATCAACTCCAAATTCACCGGGCTCATTTATGTATGCTTTCTGCTCGCCGCTGTGGGATTTTGGTGTCTTTTTAAAGCACGCCGATCGTTGGCACAATTTGCGTGCCTATCGGCCGCATCGCTTGTTCTCGGCGTTTGCCTCTGGGGTTACAACCCCTACATCACCAATACACTGTACCGGCACCAGCCTTTCTATCCCATCCTCGGATCGGCGAATTATCCGAGTCTGGCGAAGCAAGGAAATGACGGAAATGAAAAATACGAAACGCCGAAGAATATGGTTGGGCGCTGGCGTGCCGTCCGGTTCGCGTACTCTGTCTTCGGCCGGCCGGGTAATCAGCCCTATCGTGAAGGCAAGAACGCTTCTTTGATGTGGCCTTTTACGGCGCGCTTGCACGATCTCTACAGCTATACCTATCAGGATTCCCGCGTCGCGGCCCTGGGTCCGTTCTTCAGCGGCTGCCTTCTCCTGTCGGTTGCATTGGGCGTTTGGCTGCTGTTCAAACTCGATGCATCCTCCCGCTGGGTGCTGATCCTAGCTTTGGCGACCATCGTTGCCTCGCTGCTCATCAGCAAGCATTCCTGGTGGCCGCGTTATGGGCCACAGCTATGGCTCCTGCCGATCGTCCCCATGGTGTTGGCCTTCAAGGAAAGCTCTTCACGTCTTCAGATCAGGTTCACCTGGGGGTTATGTGCTTTGCTGCTCTTCAACGCCGTCGTCGTCGCCACAGTCAGGCTCAATTGGGAGACACGAGCAAGCCTGACTTTGCGTCATCAACTTCGCGGTTTGCGGGACTCGGGCCAGGAGTACGAGTTCAGCACCCGCTTTTTCGACGACTCTGCGAAGGAGCGGCTCACCGAGGCCCATGTGCGTTTTCGCGATCTTGGTTTGACCAAGCTCCCGAAGGGCCACGAATTAGAGAGTGTCGTGGAAGGATATCCCGATGGGGTTCGCTACCGTGCTGTTGGGGAGAAGTAGTTGGCCAAAGGTGCTGGACTGCCGGGCGGGTGGCCCCGTCCGTTCAGGTTGTCAAACCGCAGATGAGGGCGCCGAGAAGATCGTTGCGACTTGGTTTATGCTGACTTGCGCCTGGCATTAGACTTGACCAGCGCGATCTTCTTTGCGGGAAGCTCTTTCTCACTCTTAGGCGGCTTCTTGCCCGCGCGTGCATCCGGGCCGATACTCTTCCGTAGCGCGTCCATCAAGTTGATGACGTTGGCCGGTTGTTTTCTGGGAGCTTCGTCGATTGGAACGGGAAGATTGTTGATCTTGGCCTCGACAAGCGCTTTGACCGCGACCTCATAGCTGTCTTCAAATTTGTTTAAATCCAGCTTAGCCGACATCTTCTTGATCAAGTTCTCAGCGAGCTCCAGAGCGTCGGCAGTGACGGCGGCAGGCTTGATGTCGCGGAAGTAGTCCTTCTGGTTCCGCAATTCATTTGGAAAGCGCAGTGTGTATGCCATCATTCCGCGATCGTCACGGGGTGCAGGCACTACAGCAAGAATGCTCTCTCGCCCTGAGAACGCGACTTTGCCAATGGCCGCCTTGCCGGTATTGACGAGAGCCTGCCGGACAACCGTGAAGGCCTCCGTCTGAGAGTCATTTTCGGGGAGCACGAAATAGGGTTTCTCCACGTATTCCGGGTCCAACTCGTTCGCGTCAGCAAACTGAGAGACTGCGATTGTATGTTTTGACGGGACACGAAGGTTCTCAAGCTCGGCAGGTTCGATAACGACGTACTGGCCCTTCTTATATTCGTAGCCTTTGACAATCTCGTCCTTATCGACTGCTGTCGTTGCTTCGTCACTCTCGGCTGCGCTCTCCAGCACCTTCTGATGCCGGATGCGCTCGCCCGTTTTGCGGCTGATCTGGTGAAAGCTGATCTGACTCTTGCTCTCGGTGGCGACATAGAGGCTCACACCGAAAGACACGAGCGATATCTGTAGATTCCCTGTCCAATAGGGACGCGCCATTTGACCCCCCTTGAGTTTTTTGTTCGCGCGGAATCGGCCCTGAGATTTTGGAGTTTACCGTATTTATGCACCAGGAGTGAAGCAAGAATCGAATCTATCAATACTTTCGGGTCCGCGCTTCGCCTTGTCTTCGCTCTTGGAGGACCTTTCGACCCGCCAAACTCCCATCGGTCAATCCACCTTCACCCCCATCGCGCGGATGGTTTTCGTGTCCAGGACTTGTTTGGATGCATTCATCGGCTGCCACGGATCGTGCCGCAATCGGTTTTTCCAGCTGGAGAAATTCCAGACATAGAATCTGGGCCGGGCTGGGGATTGCAATTCTTTCCAATCCAGGGTGGCAGCGACCGGGACGCCGGGACGCGCGCGAGTGGAGAACGGTGCGATCGCCGTGGCTTCACGGTCATTACGCAGATAGTCCAGATAAATCCTGTTGGTCCGCGCAGCCTTGCTCATCTTGGTGATATAGAGCCCTGGATTCGATTTCTCCATCTGAAGAACGACCGCATGCGAGAACTGCTTGATGATCGGCCATTCGTATTTCGGCTGGATAGGCACCACAACATGCAGTCCCTTGCCGCCGGTGCTTTTTAGAAAGCTTGTCAGGTTCAGTTGCTTCAGCCGGCCACGCAACTCCTCAGCCGCAGACGCCAACGAGTTCCACGAAACAGCTTCGTCCGGGTCAAGGTCAAAGATGATGCGATCGGGTTTTTCGAGCGAATGGTTCTTCGAACCCCATGGATGAATCTCAAGAACACCGAGTTGCGCAAGGCCAAGCAGCCCCTCCAAAGTGTTCACCGTGAGAAAGTCTTCCTTTTTCCCGGTTTTTCTGTTCGGGATCGAAACATTTCTGACTCCGGCCGGCAAACCCGAGCTTGTGTGCTTCTGAAAGAAACAGGGCTTGCCGATGCCATCTGGACAGCGGACCACGCTGAGCGGCCGGTCGGCGATATGCACCAGGAGATGGTTGGCGACGGCAAGGTAGTACTCGGCGACTTGCAGCTTGGTCACTCCGCTCTGTGCGTCGATGACTTTCCCCGGATGCGTAAAACGAACACCATTCAGAGTCTGCCCAGCCATCTTCCGATCAGGCTGCGGAGCAGCTGCCCGATCAGGAGATGAGGGAGAGCAATCACGACAGTCTTCCTTCGCTTCCGCAGTTTCCCGGGTAACATCCTGCGGGATTTTGTCCTCGCGAAGGCCACGGAAAGACGATTGGCGGATGAGATTGTCACGGGTCCATGCCGAGAAACTGACTTGCGCGACTAACTCCGGCTTGACCCACGAGACCTTTCGTTGGGCCTCCACAGGAACTTTTTCAAAAGGCCGCGTCTTCCTCACCAGGAGGTCGAGCCGGTCTCGCAGCGCGCGATGGGTCCTGTCCGAGAAGCCGGTTCCCACACGCCCCGCATAGCGAAGCTTGCCCCCTTCGTAGTATCCAAGCAGCAGAGCGCCGATTCCGCGGCCTCCTCTTTCGGGAGGCGTAAAGCCTCCAATCACGAATTCCTGCTGCAATGCGCATTTCATCTTGAGCCAGGCGATGCCGCGGCCGGAGGTGTACGGCGCAGAAGCCAGTTTTGAGACCACTCCCTCGGCTCCGAGCTCGCACGCCTTGGCGAAGACTTCGCTTCCTCTGCCTTCGATATGCTCGCTTAGCCGCAGTGCAGAACCCCTCTCGACCTGCGAAAACAACTGCGCAAGAATGGCCTTGCGCTCCAACAGAGGGAGCTTGCGAACATTATGTCCATTGAGATGGAGCAGATCAAACGCAAAGTAGACCAGGTTCTCCTGCTTTCCTTCCTGGAACGCCGCCTGCAAATCGGAGAAGTTGCTTCTTCCTTCGTGGTCCAGTGCAACGAACTCTCCGTCGAGGATGCAGCTTTCGACTTTCAGCTTTGCGGCTATTTGCGCAAGGCCCCTCATGCGGTGGGTCCAGTCCAAGCCGGTGCGCGTGTACAGCTTTACCCGAGGTGCATCGCTCGCGCCTTTTTTACCTGACACCACGTGAATCTGGATGCGGTATCCATCGAGCTTCAACTCGTGGATCCAGTTGCTGCCCACTGGGGGCTTGCGTCCCTGCCCGGCAAGTTGGGGTGGAACGAATCCGGGAAGCACTTCGCGCGGCGCCTGGCGCAGAAAGCGCCTGATCTTCTGCTGCTCCCGGGCATCTGCTTTGGGCGCTTGCGTGGAAGATCGAAGTTCGAAGTCTTTGTCGCCGAGCAGAAGACCCTGCTTCGAATCCCAAACATGGTCTTTGCTTGCGGCGATCTGCTCCATGGTTCTCTGCGTAACCGCGCTATTGGGGGCGATCTCCGTGATCGCGGGAGCGTCTTCGGGTTGAGCCCACTCGTCGTTCTCCTTGATCAAGAGCCAGTTGGGCTTGTTGGAACGATCACGGACATTCTTCATGCGCACCAGCACCCACTTACCCTTCAGTTTGGTGCCGTTCAATTCGAACTTGAGATTCCCTTTTTCCAGGTCTCGATCGACGTTTCCAAGTCCCTTCCACTCGCCGTAATCCCAGATCATCACGGTTCCGCCACCGTATTGTCCCTTGGGAATGGTTCCCTCAAAACCGCCGTATTCCATTGGGTGATCCTCGACCTCAACGGCGAGGCGCTTGTCGCCGGGAAAGTAGCTGGGCCCCTTGGTAACCGCCCAGCTCTTGAGTACGCCATGCCACCCCAGCCTGAAATCGTAGTGAAGACGCGTGGCAGCGTGCTTCTGAACAACGAAAGGCTGTGGTCCAGGGGCATCAGTGTGGGCACGTCGCTGTGGGTTGCCCTCAGGTTCCGAAGTGATCTGGAAGTCGCGCATGGAGCGATAGCGCTCAAGCTGGCGATCGACTGCTTTCGCAATTTCGGAACGCGACTTGGCTCGTGGCGGCATGGACGGATCTCATGGGCAAGCAGGACTTCGCTGCTCTCATCTCTCAAATTAGCGCGTTTGCCGATGTTTTCAGGAAGATGCGAAAATCCTGGTGCCGAAGAAGGGACTCGAACCCCCACACCCTTGCGAGTACGTGGACCTGAACCACGCGCGTCTGCCAATTCCGCCACTTCGGCACTGTGAGACTGCTCAGGCGGGTTCCGCCGAGCGGGCAGCAATCCTGAGTCTCGCAAATGCGCTGGGCGGTGTCAAATTTCTGCAGCCGACGAATTGGCCTCGTCGCATCGGTGTCTTCACGCCCTTCTTCCGCATCGCGACGGCCTTGGCCATGCGATTCTGCCGCCTCGCTTTCGCGTGTGCGGTCTGCAAGCGAAACAAACATCCCATCCTGCGCTCTCTAAAATCGTCCGGCGCGGGAATGGGATGTTTTGATCTTGCTCCGCCTGCTGGGCCGTCTAAACCAGCTTCGCGTCCAGCGTGATCTCCGTATTGTTCGCGAAGAGCTTCGAGATCGGGCAGCCGGCTTTGGCGTCGGCCGCGGCCTTGTCGAAGACTTCCTTGGTCGCGCCTGGAACGCTCGCGGTCGTGGTCAACGCGATCCTCGTAACCGCGAAGCCAGCGTCGACCTTGGCCAGCGTGACGGCCGCCTGCGTTTCAATCTTCGTTGGCGTCAATCCCGCGCCGCCCAATTGCGCACCAAGCGCCATCGAGAAGCAGCTCGCGTGAGCCGCTGCAATCAGTTCCTCGGGCGTCGTGCCGGTGGTTGCTCCCTCAAACCGCGTAGCGAAAGAGTAGTTGGCGTTATTCAGCACGCCCGTCGCCGTCGAAATCGTGCCCTTGCCTTCCTTCAGTGATCCAGTCCAAACCGCGCTTGCTTTGCTTGCCATAGTCCCTCCTTGGGGGTTTTGAAGTCGTCAGGTTGTATGTGGGTTCTGTGGCGCTTTACTTGGGGGAAGACCGTTGCGCCGTGTTCTTGCTCTTCTCTTGTGTTGATCTCTCGTGCGCCTGCGGAAATTTCGAACAGCAGGCGGCCACTCCTCCATGCTAATCTGTCGGCCATGTTGCCGGAGCGGCCCCGCGCCCTGAATTTCGATTTTCAAGCCGATCCCATCGCGGATATCTCACAAAGTGGTGCGCCCAGCCCAGCCAGAGATGTTCGGCCCGTCGATCACCACTGCCAGATTTGCCCCACCTGCGGCCATCGCCTCACCGGCCATCACTGCAAGCTGGTCTGCACCCATTGCGGCTACTACCTTAGTTGCGCCGACTACTATTGATAGGCCTCGACGCCAAAGAACCAACCAATCGGCTGTGTCCAGAAGTCCCGCAGTCCCCCAGTCTCGCAGTCCCGTAGTCCCGCAGTCCCTATTCCCTACTGGCTACTCCCTGCTTTCTCACTGGCCTTTCGCGCCGCTTCAAACTCGTCGCCCGGCAGCCACTCGATCGGCCTCTGCTGCTCGCTGGCCAGCCAACCCAGAACAAATCCGAACCGCGCCAGCTTGGCGTTGCCCCTGAAGTCCCAGTCCGCGCGGTACTCGTCCGACGGCTGGTGATAGTGATGCGCTACGTAGTCCTCCATCTGCGCTTCACCCCATGCCAGCTCGTGCCCCGCGAATAAATCGCCCTGGTCAACGGAGAACGCCGGAATTCCTACCCGCGCCAGCGAAAAATGATCCGACCGGTAGTAGTGGCCGGCCATCGGCGAGGGATCGGGCAGCAACTCGAGATCGAACGCCTTGGCCACTCGCTCCACCGTCGGAAAAAAGTCAATCCGCTCCGCGCCGGTCAGATTCACTGACCGCGGAATCCCGATCGGCAGCAGCATATCGTAATTCAGGTCCAGCCCCATCCGGCTGGCGGGAACCGGCGGATGCATTCCCAGAAACTGCGAGCCCAGCAACCCCTGCTCCTCCGCCGTCACCGACGCAAAGTACATATCGTTTGGCGGCTTCACCGGCGACTGCGCGAATGCCCGCGCCAGTTCCATCACAATTCCGCAGCCGGTCCCGTTGTCGGCCGCGCCGTTAAAAATGTTGTCGCCCTTCATGTCTGGATCGATGCCCAGATGGTCGTAATGCGCGGTGTACAAAACGGCATTGCCGCTGTGAGCCGCGCCCGCCACGCGCCCCACCACGTTCGCGCTCACGTACTTTCGCACGCGGCTCTCAATGTGCGCCTTCAGCCGCACCGGCAGCTCGACCGCATGAAACGCCCCCGGAACTCCGGCGCGCTCGATCGCCTTGTCCAGATCGCCCAGCCCGGCCATCGTGAACAGCTTCTGCGCCACGTCGTGCTGGATCCACGCCGCTGCGCGCAGCGTTGCGCTGGGATCGCCCTCCAGGTAGCTCTTCTCCACGGCCTGCGAGTTGCGCACCACGTCCCAGCCGTAGCTCGCCAGGTCGGTTCGGTGGATGATCAGCACGCCCACAGCGCCGCGCCGCGCCGCCTCCTCATATTTGTAGGTCCAGCGCCCGTAGTAAGTGAGCGCCGCGCCTTTGAAGAACTTCTCATCCTTCGAGGGCGGCTCGTTCACGATTACCAGCAGCACCTTTCCCTTCACGTCGATATCTTTTCCGTCGGCGCCCGCGTAGTCGTTCCAGTTGTACTCCGGCGCATCGATGCCGTGTCCCACAAACACAATCGGCGCGTCGATCTCCGCCGTCGCCTGCCCGGTCTGATCCTTGGCCACAATCTCGTCGCCGTACGCCAAGTCCAGCGCCGCGCCATCGGCCACAAACGCGAACTTCGTCTTCTCCTCCACGGTGTGCACCGCGTACAGTGGAACGCGCTGGAAGTACGTGCCGTTGTCGCCCGCCGGCTCCACGCCAGCCAGCGCGAATTGAGTCGCAATGTATTCCGCCGCCAGCTCGCCGCCGCGCGTCCCCGGACCGCGGCCTTCGAGCAAATCGAGCGACAGAAACCGCACATGCGCGCGAATCTTCTCACCGTCGATGCCGGCCGCGGCGGCGCGCGCCCCCGCGGGCAGCCCCGCAATTGCCGGAACCGCATTCGCCCCCGGCTGTTGCGTTCTAGCCGTCGCTGCCGTCGCCGCCAAACACGTCGCGGCCAATAAAGCCAGAATCAATCTCGAATGCATACGATCTCCCTCCGAATCCAACTCGGCCCGCAAAATGCGTCAAAGTCCGTGCGCAATGCGTCCACCAATCTTGTTTGATTGACTCTTCAACCGGTCTCATAATTGCCTCTGCTGCATAGTGCGCGAGCATGGGACCCAACAACAAGGCGGGTCACAGGACTCCTGCAAGTTGGTAAAGATGGTTTATGAGACCGGTTCTAGACTACGGCTCCGCCGCGCCGCCGCGCAATTGCATCCACGGCCGGCGACGCCAGCAGCCGCGCGCGCATCAGCACTTTCCGCGTTAGCCCAGTCAGTGCCATGCTCCCCGCTTCATGCAGCGAAACCCAGCGCCGTTCCCCGCCCGCCGCTGTCACCGCCTCCACGTCCTCCTCGCCTACGCTGCGAATGTGTACGTAGTAGTTCACCTGCATGATCGCGTGGCGCAATGTCATCCGCAGCTCGCTTCCGGGAACCTCGGGATGAAGCAGCGTCGGCAGCTCCCACATCCCCGGCATCACCGTTGCGTGCATCGGCCGCTGTACCAGCAGCAACTGCTGCGTGCTCGCGCCGCGCCGGCGGCCCTGCCGTGGAGTCGCGCGCATCACCAGCGCGTACGCCGCAACCCGGCTGGTCATTCGAGCGTGCCGCGTCGTCTTGTGCTCGCCCCGCGTCTTGCATTCCGCCATCAGCGGGCACGCCGCGCATTGCGGATTCCTTGGCGTGCAAACCGTCGCGCCCAGTTCCATCATGGCCTGGTTAAAGTCCCCCGGCCGCGCCCGATCCAGAAACCGCCGCGCCAGATCTTCCACCTTCCGCCGCAGCGCCGCGCCACCGCCTTTTCGGCTGCCCGCCCCCCACCCCGCGAAGCGGCACAACACCCGCTCTACATTTCCATCCACCACCGCCACCGGCTCATTGTGCGCAATGCTCGCCACTGCCGCGGCCGTATACACGCCAATCCCCGGCAGAACCCGCAACTCCTCCGCCTTCACAGGCAGATTGCCCCCCATATTCGCGCTCACAAACTGCGCCGCCTTGTGCAGCATGCGCGCCCGCCTGTAGTAGCCGAGCCCGCTCCACATCGCCAGCACATCCTGCTCCGGCGCCAGCGCGAGCGATACGAGCGTGGGAAACCGCTTCAGAAATTGCTGGTACCGCTCCACCACTACCGCGACACGCGTTTGTTGCAGCATGATCTCTGCAACCCAGATCGCATATGGATCCCTGCTACGCCGCCAGGGCAAGTCGCGCCGGTTGCGCCCGTACCAGGCGAGCAAATCCGCTCGCAGCGCTCTCGCTTTCCCCTGCTCCTCGTCCTGCCTCGTCATGCGCCCAGCTTACGACATCCTCTTGCATGCCGGACACAATTCCCCTTTCGTGGGTTGACTTCACGGCGAATTTGCTCCTATCCTTGGAATCAACCCCCGGTCCGTAACTGGCTGTTGGAATTTGAATTGAATCCCCCCAAATGGGGAAGTGGCGCACACGCAATCGCATGGTTGGTGGGCCCGTGGTTCTCCGACTGCACTGGGGGAACCCAGTTCCTGTAGCTGGTTTAGATCGTTAACCATCTTGGAGGCACTTTGAAAAGACTCTTTGGTTGCTTGACTCTCGTCCTGCTGGCCGCATCTTCCGGCCTGTTCGCCCAAACCTCTTCTTCCAACTTCGCTTCGCCGTCATCGTCCATGCCGGGAGCCAGCCAATCCACGGCATCGCCTGTTTCGCATGGCGCTGTAAACGAATCGCCCGCGCCTTTCTCGCGCCTGGCTTTGTCTGGTGGCATCGGGCTCGGCGGCATCAACATGCAGGCCGCCGTGAACGCCAATCGCTACCTCAACATTCGCGGCGTCGGCAACTACTTCAGCTACTCGGTCAACAACATCAAGGTCGGCGGAAGCGGATCGAGCGGCTCCGATGTTAGCGGCACGCTTAACTTTGCGGAGGGCGGAGTCGCTCTCGACTATTTCCCGTGGCCAAACCACGGCTTCCGTTTAAGCCCCGGCGTTACGTTCTATAACCAGAACGGAGCCTCGGCCACAGGCACAATGCAACTCGGCAACAGCATCACGCTGGGCTCCACAAAGTACTATTCCGAAGGCGGCGCCAACGCCATGTCCCTCAACGCCAACCTCGGTTTGAACACCCACAAGCAGGCCTTCACCATGACCACAGGCTGGGGAAACTTGATTTCACGCAAGGGCGGCCATTTTTCCGTCCCCTTTGAGATCGGAGCAATCTTTACCGGCGCGCCGACGCTCGGACTCAATATCGCCGGCTATGGCTGCACCACTCAAACCGATGACGGCACCAGCGGCGCCGGCGCATCGTGCGTGAATATGGCCACCAATACCACAGCGCAATCCAACATCGCCGCCCAGATCACCAAATATCAGAGCGACCTCAACGTGCTGAAGGTCTACCCGATCTTCTCCATCGGTATTGGGTATAACTTCAAGATCCGCTAACTCGGCAGGACCAAACGCAGAATCCGGGCCGTCAGGCCCGGATTCTTTTCTCTAACCACGAATCACTATCCACTAACCACTAAGCAAGCATCTCTCCCACGATCCCCGCCGCCGCCTTCAACGCCGCATCGATCTGCGATTGATCCTTGCCGCCGGCCTCTGCAATCTCCGGCTTTCCTCCGCCCGATCCGCCCACAATCTTCGCCACCGCGCCCACTAATTTTCCGGCTTGGATGCGCTTCGTCAGTCCCTGCGTCACTCCGGCGATGATCGCCACTTTCCCCTCAGGCTGTGCCGACCCGAGCACCACCACGCCCTCGCCGAGCTTCTGTTTCAAGTTGTCCACCAACGTTCGCAATTGCCCGCGCTCCAGCTCGTCGGCGCGGTGCGTAAGCACCTTCACGCCCTTCACTTCGACTGCCCGTGAAACCGCCTCGTCCAATCCTCCGGCAGCCGACTTCATCCGCATCTCTTCAATCTCGCGCCGCAGCTTCTTCAGCTCATCGTCCTGGGCTGCAAATTTAGCAACCAACTGCTCCGAAAGGCTGCCTCCCGCAGGGACAAACTGCCCCGCCACCTTCGCCAGCTCAAAATCCTTCCTGAACGTATCCAGCGACCCCATCCCGCTGATCGCTTCAATCCTCCTCACTCCCGACGACACCGACTCCTCGCTCGTCAGCTTCATCAACCCGATCTCGCCCGTCGCCGCCGTGTGCGTTCCTCCGCACAGCTCCGTCGAAAACCCGTCCGAGAGCTTCACCACTCGCACCTTATCGCCGTACTTCTCGCCGAACAGCGCCATCGCGTGGTACTCATTTACGGCCACGTCAATCGGCACGTCTTCCAGCGTCTCTACCTTCGCGTTCGCAAGCACCTCGCGATTCACAATGTCCTCAATCTCCTGCAACTCCTCATCGGCGACTTGAGAAAAGTGCGAAAAATCAAATCTCAGCCGGTCGGGATGCACCGCCGACCCCGCCTGCTTCACATGCGTGCCCAGAACCTGCCGCAGCGCCGCGTGCAGCAAATGCGTTCCAGTATGATTTCGCCGGATCGCGTCGCGCCTCGTCCCATCCACAACCGTATTCACGCGGTCGCCCACCGCCAGCGGCTGCTTCAGGATTGCCTTGTGGGCACGCACTCCCTGCACCGGCAGCACGCAGCCGACGATTTCTGCAATCGTGGCATTTCCATCAGTCGAGGTGAACCAGCCCAAGTCGCCGACTTGCCCGCCCGAGTCGCCGTAGAAACTTGTGTGGTCGAGAACGACCTCGACCTCATCGCCGGCCTTCGCCGCCGGAACACCCACTCCGCCCTTCACAATCGCCAGAACTT
>JBEKWT010000056.1:0-11870 GCA_049512795.1 Occallatibacter sp. | reverse complement strand
GTCAACACATAAAGCAGCGTCCGAGTCATATCGACCCAGAAGTTGCCAATCGTCGCGGAACTTGTTCTCTTGATGCCGCGAATCAGCGCCACGGCTACCACGATGCCCGCCGCCGCCGACCAGAAGTTGTGCGTCGCCAGCCCGGCCATTTCTGTGAGATAGCTCATAGTAGATTCCGGCGTATAGAACTGCCAGTTGGTATTCGTGGTGAAGCTCGCCGCCGTATTGAAGGCGAGATCCGTGCCCACGGCCGTGAGATGCTGCGGGTTCCACGGCAGGTAATACTGCAGGCGTTCAATGGCGTAGGTGAGTACCAATCCTACGGCCGAAAAACCGAGCATGGCGAAGGTGTACTCGCGCCAGTTCATCTCCTTGTCGGCTTTGACGCCGCACAACTTGTAGATGAGCCGCTCGAACGGGCGCAGCACCGGATCGAGCCAGGTGCGTTCTCCTTCCAGCACGTGCGTAAGGTAGACTCCTACCGGACGTACCGTTGCCAGCAGAATCACAGAGTAGATAGCGAATTGCAGCCAGCCGTTTGCGGACATGTCAGAATTTCTCCGGAAAGAGCAGCGAAATGGTGAGATACACCAACAGGAGAATGGAGAGGATGAGTCCGGTTACCGAAATCCAATCGCTGTGCATGGGCTACCTCAACTTCTGGCACGCCTTGACGTAGAGAAACGCCACGGCGAAGAAAACCACGGTGAACAGCAGCATGACTCCATCTTGCATGCGGGGTCTCCCCTTTTCGATCCGGACCTGTACCGGTAAGTCGTTTGGTGAACGAACCAGGATCCCGTTTCAAACGACTTTGTTAAGCGCTTCACCACGCCGAGCGCGCACAATTTCGGCCAGACCCCAACAAACTGGGCTGGCTTGAATTGATTCTGCCCTGCGTCTGCTTTGAGAATTAAAAAGAAGTCCTAAAGATTTCGTAAGGATCGCTTGGCGACCGGAGGAAATCCCTGAAAAATCAACATCCGGCAACCGTGGGCTCGCAATGCGAGACGCGCCACGCTTTTTACTCGCCGTTGCCGCTCCACCCCTCGGGGACGAAGCGGTAGCCCACCCAGGGCTCGGTTTGAATATACTGGCGGCCGGTCTCGCCCTCCAGCTTCTTGCGCAACTGGCCGACGAAGACGCGGAGATACTCCGGCTGATGCGCCGATTGCGCGCCCCACACCGCCGTCAATAATGCGCGATGCGTCATCACCTTGCCGGCGTTGCGGGCCAGGTGCAACAGCAGGTCGAACTCCTTCGGCGTAAGGTGGACGGGCTTCCCCTGGACCAAAATGCTGTGCGCCAGCTCGTCGATCACGAAGTCGCCGGCTTCCATGGGCGCCGTTGTTCGTTCCGGCGCGCGGCGCAGATGTGCTCTTACACGAGCCAGAAGCTCCTGAATGCTGAACGGCTTGGTTACATAATCGTCTGCACCCGCATCAAGCGCCTCCACCTTCGATCGCTCGTGCTCGCGAACCGACAAAACCAGAACCGGCGTTGTGCTTCGCGTGCGGATCATCCGGCACACCTCGACGCCGCTCATGGTGGGCATCATCAGGTCCGTGATCACCAGGTCGGGGGACCAATCGCGGAAAACCCGCAGCCCCTCATCGGGATCGTTAGCCGTGCGAACATCGTATCCCTGCGCTGAAAGGGCGGCGCGCAGCACCCGCGTAATCTGAGCCTCGTCGTCAATGACCAGAATTCTTCCCGGCATGTCTTGCTTCTTTCATCCCTCGAAAGCTTACATCATTTCGACTCCGCATTTCAGAAACTGGCGTGGGCAGGTATGATTCCGGTGGAGAAGACCATGGGCGTACCCGCCTATGCAAGGCAGGCTCTTCGCTGGTTCGCGGCCTCGGCCACTGCGGCGCTCACCACGTTCGTGCTTACGTGGCTCGGAGCCAACTCGGCCACCGCGGGCATGGTGTTTCTGGTGCTGGTGGTGTGGTGGGCCGCGCAGGCCGGAATCGTCCTCTCCATTTACACCGCAATTCTTTGCGCCCTTTGCTTCGACTATTACTTTCTGCCGCCGGTGCACACTCTGAGGTTGGAGGGCGCGCAGGCATGGGTGGCGATGGTCTCGTTCGCGCTCAGTTGCGCGGTGGTCAGCCGGCTGTCAGAGCGCGCGCGGCAAAAAGCCATCCAGGCGGAACAGCGGCAGGCGGACGTGGGAAAGCTCTACGCGCTCAGCCAGGAGATGATGCTCTTTGAAGACGCCGATCGTCTTCTTCGTGACCTGCCGGGCGCGATCGACCGCATCTTCGCTCTCGAAGGAGTGGTCCTTTACGTCGGCGATTATGACCGGTTTTACCCCTCCACCGGCGCGGTTCCAGCCAGCGTGCATGCGCATATGCGGGCGGTGACTCAAGGCCTCAATCCCACGATCACGCCGTTTGCCGGATACCAGACCACGGCGCTGGCTCTGGGGCTGAAGCTCGTAGGCGCCTTGTCGTGGCGGCCGAATACGCTTTCGCTCGAGGTGGCCACAGCGGTTAGTGCGCAGGTTTCCATCGCCGTGGCACGCGCCATCGCCATTGCGGCTACGACGCGCATCGAGGCGGCGCGCGAGGCCGACCGGCTCCGCACTGCCTTGATCGATTCCCTGACGCACGAATTGCGCACGCCGCTCACCTCCATCCGCGCAGCATCCACAACACTGCTCGAAACCGGCGGACTCGATGAAGCTGGGCGGCTGGAAATGGTGCGAGTGATCAACGAGGAGGCGGAGCGGCTGGATCAGCTGATCGGCGAGGCCGTGGAGATGGCCGAGATCGATGCCAACGTGGTCCAGGTCAAGATGTCGTCGCAACATCCGCGCGCATTGCTCGATCTGGCCGTCGAGGAGTCGCGCAAGATTCTGGCCTCCCACAAAGTGACGATTTTGCCCGACGCCGCGGACGACCCCAGCCAGATCGACAAGCCCGTTTGGTTCGACCCCCACCTGCTGGGGAGGGTCCTGCGCCACCTGCTGGAAAACGTCGCCGGCCATACGCCTCCTGGATCGCGCGTCACGCTCAGCAGCAAGCGCACGGACGAACGCCTGGAGTTTTGCGTGGAGGACAATGGCCCCGGAATCGATGCCCAGGATCTGCCCATGATTTTCGATAAGTTTTATCGCGGAAAGCGTGGCGCGAAACTGCGCAAGGGGTCAGGAATGGGACTCGCCATCACGCGGGCCATTCTCAAGGTCCACGGCGGAGGCATCGAGGCTTCCAGCGATCCCGGCGGTGGCGCGCGATTTCGTTTTTGGGTGCCGCTAATCGATAGGGAGCCGAGCCGGCGCGGTGCGCCCGGTTAGCGACCATCATTAATTGGTGATCAGCATCTTCAGATCCGGCGTCACCTGGCAGGTCTTGCCCTGCGCCGGCGTCCAAGTCGTGCCGTCCCCAAAAGCTACTGAGATCAGCTCAACCGAGCTTACTGCCGAAAGACCGGGCGCCCAGACGTCCGCCGAGGCCGTGCGATCCGCCCCGGCGGTAAAGGGAACCGTCAGCGTCCGCATCGGCAGCACAGCGCTCTCATCTTTGCCCGTCTGTTCAATCCGGCCCTTCGCCGTCCAGCCGCGCACATTCACCGTCGCGCTGGCGATGCTCCGGCTATCGGGGCTGGTGAGTGTCAGGTGCAGCCTCTGGCCGAGCCCCTTCGGATGCGCCGTACCCGCCTTGATCGTTCTGCCATCGGCAAGGTGGCTCGCCCGCACACTTACCGGGCACGGATTCGTGAGCGCTGCGGTTTGAGCAGGCTGCCCATTGGGTCCCATGTTTTCCATTCCTGCGATGCCATAACTTTGCGTGCCGGTCTGCGCGACAACGGCCCATGGCGCAACCGCCAGCAAGCATCCAACCAATGCAACCAGCTTCATGGCCACTCTCCTTCCGCCCAAACACCGCCTCCATTCTTCACCTTCCCCGCGTCCGTGTCCATCTCCGCAAAACGGCTCCCGTGATCCCTGGCCGTAATCCGTCCGCAAGGTCGAGTGCAGCGTCTCGACTACTTCGGCTCATCGCGCCAGTCGCACGCGATCTCGCACCGCTTTTCGGAACTTTCCGCGGCCCATTCCAGAACGCGCGCCACGCGCCAGCCGTCGATGCCGGTGACCGGTGGCGGCGCCTTCCCCAGCAGCGCATCGCGGATGCCTGCGTAGTACAGCCGGTAGTCTCCGGGCAGCGCTGGTACCGGCCTGGTCACCGATCCGCCTTCGATGCCCACGTGCAGCACACCCCAGTTGGCCGCCGGCTCCTGGCCCCAGGCCGGGTCCGTAATTTGCGTGATCCTGTTGAGCGCAGCCTCTTGCGGGTCGACGCCGTTTTTCACGTAACCGCCCTTGGTTCCGCGCAGATGAAAGCGCGGCGCGGCGGGGAGCGAAAGGCTGTTCGCGCCGAGCGTCACGATGAGGCCGGGATATTGCGATTCCCGATCTGCTGCATCCCGGAGCCGATCTTCCGAAGTCGACGCGACCACCAGGGAGTCGGCGACCTGGCAAGAATCTGGAAAGGATACCCCTACTCGGGAATCGCCGTAACGCAGGCGAATCGTAAAGGCGTCATCGACGCCCGCGCCGTCCTTCTCGCGCACCACTTCGGCGCTGACTCCTTCCGGTTTGCCAAACAGATCCAGAGCCTGGTCCACGAGGTGCGGCCCCAGATCGAGAAGCTTTCCCCCTCCCGCCTCCGGGCTCTCCTTCCACAACCGCTCCGTCAATGGAGCCGGCCGCCAACGATCCAGCCGTGATTCGAAGGCCACCAGCCGGCCAAGCGAACCTTCATGCAACAGTTTCTGTAGTGTCAGGAAGTCACTGTCCCAGCGGCGGCTTTGGAATGGAGCTAGGAGCACATTGTGCTCCCTCGCAAGGCCAATCAGCTCGGCAGCCTCCGCCGAGGTCAGCGTCATCGGCTTGTCGACGACAACATTCTTGCCGGCCTTCAGGAGCTCCCTGGCCAGAGCAAAGTGGGTTCCATTCGGCGTGGCCAACACAAAGAGCCCGAGCGAATCATCGGCCAGCATTGCTTCGAGCGAACGGTAGACCGTGATGCCGGGATAGCGCGCCGCTGCAGTGTCCGAGTTGCGCTCTACGACCGCTGCCAGCTCCAGCCCTTCGACGGACGAAATCAGCGGCGCATGAAACACCCGCCCAGCCATGCCGAAACCCACCAGTCCAACTCGAATCACGGGACTTCCCTACTTAAATAGAGGCCGGCTCGGACCCCAGGTTGAGAAACGTGAAGCTGCCTGGCTGTGCGCTGTCAATCGCATTCGCGATAAGTGAAGTGCCTTGGATTAACCGGCTATTCTTGTTTGTGCTCAAGACCACGATAGCAAGCTTGAAGCCCTTCAGGTTTTGCTGGTAATTCAAACCCTGATCCGCGGTCATCAATACGTCGAAGCCGGCATCTTCAGCCGCCCGGAGCAATTCGCCGTTCGATACTCCGGCCCACCCCTGATAGGCAGTCGTTACGACCGTGTAGCCAGGCAACAAGAGCCGCAGTTTCTGTGGCAGGTTTTCGTCGAGTAAGACTCGTTTGGACATCTTACGAATGCGGCGCGGCGCTCTGCGCAAGGAACTCCAGGAATTCCGCGATCTGCTCGGGCCGCACCGTTGGAAACTCCTGCGACAACTCCGGCACGCTTAATTCGCTTAGGTTGCGCAGAATCGCCGTTACCGGGACGCGCGTTCCGCGAAACACCCATGCGCCGCCCTGTGTGTCCGGTTTGCTTTCCAACACAGGACAAAGGGACCAATCAATGACTGTCTGCGTCGCCGTCATCTCCGCACTCCCGTCTCCCTGATTGTAGCTTTGATCGTAACGAAGTTCTCTGTTCGCGCCAAGGGGCCGGTCACCCCAGGGCCATTTAGCCTTCGAGTTTAAACCGCGTCTCGGCGAGGCGATAGAGCCTACGCCACACCAGCCGGTTCATCGTGACCACCATGAGCGAAATGAAGATCGTGGCCAGCAGGAGCATGGCGAACCGGCCGCTGTCGGTGGCGGCATCAATCTGCGCGCCCAGGCCAATGGTCGAGAGCGTGTGCCCCTGCACATGCGAATACTCCGCCATCACCGATGCGTTCCATGCGCCGCCTGAGGCCGTCACCATCCCCGTAATTAGGTAGGGAAAGATGCCGGGAAGAATCAGCCGGGTCCATCGCTGCCAGCGCGTAAAGCGGCAGACCGTGCAAACCTCGCGAAGGTCCGAGGGGATGGACATGGCTCCCGCGATCACATTGAACAGGATGTACCACTGCGTGCCGAGCAGCATCAGCGCAATCGACCCGATGCCCAACCCACCGCCGATCTTCACCAGCCCGATTAACAAAATCGGGAAAAAGGCCGTCGCGGGCACGGATGCCATGATTTGCGCCAGCGGTTGCACAATCCGCGCCAGCCGCGGGTTCAGGCCGATCGCTACGCCGACCGGAACGGTCCACAAGGCAGAGAGCAGAAGCGCCGCATTCACCCGCAGAAAAGTCGCTGCGGCTCCTTCGAGCAACAGGCGCAGGTCCGGCCAGGTAATGGTCCTGAGCATGAAGGCGGCCTGCGCCGCCGCCCAGCAAACGGCCAGTCCACCCGCAACAGCCACCGTCCACAGCACCGGCGACACCTTGCCGGTACTTGTCTCTTCAAGCGGCCTCACCACGCGGCATTCCTTCGATTTCGCCAACCGCCGGTACACTGGCTCCTCAATACGATTCCAGATGCGGCCGGGAAGAGTCTCCAGAATTTTCGATCGCCGCAGCAGCTCGAGAATGGGTGAAGTGACATGCTCGGCTGACTCCACCTGCTCGAATTTGAATTTGTCGCTCCAGGCGATGAGCGGTCGCCACACCAATTGATCGGTGGCGACCACAATCAGGATCACCGTCGCAATGCCGGCGAGCAGAGCGTGCACATCACCGTTGTTGGTCGCGGTTTGGATGTAACTGCCTAGCCCCGGCAACTGAAAGTTGCGCGTACCCATGGTGAATGTCTCGCAGAAAATCAGCGCGAACCAGCCGCCGGCCACGGATACGATTGAATTCCACACCAGGCCGATAGCCGAAAAAGGCATCTCCAGTTGCCAAAAACGCTGCCAGCTGGAGTAGCGGAAGATGCTCGCGGCCTCGAGCATCTCTTTGGGAATGGTTTTGAGCGACGAATAAAAGCTGAAGGCGAGGTTCCACACTTGTCCCGTGAAGATGAGCAGAATCACGCTCATCTCAATGCCCAGTTGATGGCCGGGAATGAGCGAAACCATTGCGAGGACCACGGGCGGCAGAAAGCTCAGTACTGGAATCGACTGCAGAATGTCGAGAACCGCGACCATCCACGGCTCGATGCGCGGGTTGTAGGCGGCGATGTAGCCGTAGGAGATGGCGAAGGCCAGGCTGAGAAAGTAAGCGATGGCCATGCGCACGATGGAGTAGAACGCGTACAACGGAAGTGCGCCGATGGAGCTCGAAATCGGCACCACCGGGATCGGCTTTTGAAACCAGTAAACGCCTGTGCTGACGATCGCAAAGAACAGCGCCAGCGCACACGCCGCCACTCCCAGATCGATGAAGAACGGCGTCCTCCTGACCGTTACCAGGGATCGCGCGAGCGGCCGAGGCAGGCTCACTTCGCGTCCTCGCTGGTGGCAATCTCCTCTTCCAGCGCGTCGGGCAGCACGAAGCGGCGGCGCGCGGAGTCGAAGTCGAATATCTCCGCGTACCGGCCCCACGTCACCGCGGTCTCCAACTGCCGCTGCGATTCCTCCTCGCTGAACTGTTCTCCGAGCATATCCATGAAGAAATCCTCAGGGACGGTGTGGTCGCTTTTCGCGTCGAGCGCGCGGCGAATCTGCCGCAACAGCAGCACGTTCTCCAAAGCGGCGCTGCGGAACAGCTCCTTCTGGCGGAGAATTTCGGAGTTGGCGAATTCCTCGCCGCTGGTTGTGATGGCCGCATCGCCCTCTTCGACTTTGAGAAAGCCCAGCATCTGCGCCGCGTCCACAATGGGCAGCAAATCGTCGATCTCAAACGCCAAATCTTCCGCCAGGCGATACATGTCGTCGCGCCCACCGCGATCGATCAGCAGCTCGAGCAAGCCGGCGATTCCACCGGGCCTGGCGTGCGGCAGCATCTGGTAGCGCATTTGCCTCTGATCGCGCACGCGAGGCTCTACCACCTGTCCCGGCGCTTCGGCGGGCGAAACATCCGGCTGGGTAAGCACTTTGTAGATGTAATCCACCAGCTTCGTAAAGGCCTCGGACTTGCGATCGCGCGGCTGCGGCAGCGTCACCGGAAAGTCGGTGCGAATGTGGCCCGGATTCCGCCCCAGCACGACGATCCGATCGGCCAGCAGCACCGCTTCTTCGATGTTGTGCGTCACCAGAAAGACCGCCTTCGTGGGCATGGTCTTGTTCGCCCAAAGCTCCAGCAGTTCGCTGCGCAGGTTCTCGGCTGTCAGCACATCGAGCGCGGAAAACGGCTCATCCATAAAGAGAACCTCGGGCTCAACCACGAGAGCGCGAGCGAATCCAACGCGCTGCCGCATCCCGCCGGAAAGCTCCTTCGGATACGCGGCCTCAAATCCGTCAAGACCTACCACGTCGATCATCTTCATGCTGCGTTCGCGGCGCTCTGCCGGCGCCACGCCGCGTGCCTGCAGCGGGGCTTCCACGTTTTCCAGAACCGTAAGCCAGGGAAAAAGCGCGAAGCTCTGAAAAACGATCGAGACATTGATCTCGGCCTGCGCAATGGGCGTGCCGTGCCAGTAGACTTGGCCCGCAGTCGGTACGGAGAGCCCGGTCAACATGCGCAGTATGGTCGATTTGCCCGATCCCGAAGGGCCCAGCAACGCAAGAATCTCTCCGGGGACTATGCTCAGGTCTGTCGCCGAAATCACCTGGATGCGATTCTGGCTTGGCTGCGCATAGTATTTCTCGATTTTTTCCGCGCGGATAATTGCATCCGTGGCCGGCGGCGCTTCCAGAGTCGCGTTGGGGATAGCCGTTTCCTGCATTGCCGGTGCTCCGGTAGGGGTCGTTCCGGCGGAACTCGCGTCCGCTCGCAACAGTATAAGTGTCGACATTTGACAGCAGATGAATTGCGCCGCGCCGAGTGAGCCAGGCCACTCGGCTCGCCGGCGCGACTTCCCGGCTCAAGGGGCGGGGCTGACCAGGAAAGGCACGCCGTGCTTTACACTGGTAAAGCGTAGCATTCTTGATCTAACGAAAGCGTAAGTCCGACCCGGCGCAGCAATCCGCGACCGATCGAAAGCAAAGGAAAGTTTCACGATGTTCACTTCCCTGCCCCACGAGAGAATATGCCGAGCGCAACAAAACCAAAGGTGCTGGTAGCCGACGACGAGCGAGTCATCGCCGACACGCTGGCCATGATTTTGAATCAGAGCGGATTTGAGGCCCGTGCGGTTTACTCGGGCGAAAAGGCCCTCGAGCTCGCCGAGAGTTTCGTGCCCGATATGCTCATCTCCGACGTGATCATGGCCGACCTGAACGGGATCGACGCTGCCATTCGCATGCGCGCCCTTCTGCCGGGAGTCAAGATTCTCCTTTTTTCCGGCCAGGCAGCGACGGCCGATCTGCTGGAGAAAGCCCGCGCCGAGGGTTATGAGTTCGATATTCTCGCCAAGCCTGTACACCCGCAGGACCTGCTGGCGAAACTGCGCGGTTGACGCTGCTTCGGGCAGCCTGACATTGGAGATCCAGCCGCTTGCCACGCCCCTAAGCGCCAGAGTGAATCGAAGCGTTCAATAGAATCCCTTGCTCCCCCTTGCTCTTGGCCTCCCCCGCAAGCGAAAGTACATACAAGATGACAAAGGCGCTTCGTTCCACTCGCGTTCTGACGCCGGCGGGCCTCGCGCCCGCGACTGTGCTTGTCGACGGGGAGCGCATCTCCGCATTGCGCGCCTGGGACGATCCACCGTCAGTCCCCGATCTGATTGATTTTGGCGACAAAGTGCTTTTGCCGGGACTCGTCGACACGCATGTGCACATCAACGAACCAGGCCGAACGGAGTGGGAGGGCTTTCAGACGGCGACTCAAGCAGCAGCCGCGGGCGGCGTGACCACGCTTGTCGACATGCCTTTGAATTGCGTGCCTGAAACGATCGATGTGCCGGCGCTCGAAGCCAAGCGGAATGCGGCGAAAGGAAAAACATGGGCCGACTGGGCTGCTTGGGGCGGCGTGGTACGCGATAGGGTGCGTGGAAACGCCGATGCCATCGAACCGCTGGCGCGCGCCGGCGTGGCGGGCTTCAAATGCTTCCTGATTCACTCCGGCATCGATGGCTTCGCATGGGTTGATGAAGCCGATCTGCGCTTAGCTTTGGCAAAGTTGCGCGGAACAGGCCTGCCGTTACTCGCCCACGCCGAGCTGTCCGGCCCAGTCGATGCGGCGACGAAAAGCCTGAACGAAGCGGGCGCAGACTGGCGCAAGTATTCCACGTTTCTCGCGTCGCGCCCTGACGCTGCCGAGGTTGACGCCATTGAGCTGCTCATCCGTCTGGCGGAAGAATTCCGCACTCCAATCCACATTGTGCATTTGTCCAGCGCGCGTGCGTTGCCGCTGCTGACCGCTGCGCGCGATCGCGGAGTGCCCATCACCGTCGAGACTTGTGTGCAATACCTGTGGTTCGCGAGCGAGGAAATCCCCGATGGCGCGACGGAACACAAATGCACGCCGCCCATTCGCAACGCGGAGAACCGGGAAAAACTTTGGAAGGCGCTCGAAGCGGGTCTCATCGATATGGTGACAACGGATCATTCTCCCTGCCCTCCCGAAATGAAGCACCGTGAAACCGGCCGCCAAAAAGGCCGCTTCGACCAGGCGTGGGGCGGAATCTCGAGCCTGGGCCTTGCGTTGCCTGTCATTTGGACCGTAATGCAACAGCGCGGCATCAAGCTTGAACGGATCGGCGAGTGGATGTCCGCAGCGCCGGCGCGTCTCGCGGGCCTGGCAGGACGCAAGGGCGCAATCGCTCCCGGCGCAGACGCGGACTTCGTTGTCTTCGAGCCCGAGACCACGTGGACCGTAGAGCCCGCCGATCTGCACTTCCGCCACAAGCTCTCGCCCTATCTTGGTGCGAAACTTCGCGGGCGCGTCGTCGAAACCTGGCTGCGCGGCGAGCCCGTCTTTCGCAATGATGGGCGCGTAGGCAAGTTCTCTGGTCAGGCGCGCGGCAGAGAGCAGGTTCGATCATGAGTGAGCCCGCACAACGCGCCATCGCCGAATGCAGGCAGATCGCCCAAATGAGCGAAGAGCCGGGCCGCATCACGCGCCGCTTTCTCACGCCGCCCGTGCACGAAGTTCACAATTTTTTGCGCAGCCGCATGGAATCCCTCGGAATGTCCGTGCACACCGATGCGGCGGGAAATCTGCGCGGTTTGTGGCAGCCGCCGGGCGCGCATGCCAAACGATTGGTTCTTGGCTCGCACATTGACACGGTTCCCGGCGCGGGCGCATATGACGGTATCCTCGGGGTCGCACTCGCTCTGGAATGGACTCACCTGGCGCAGGAACTCAAACTTCCCCTGCCCATCGAGGTGATCGCATTCTCTGAGGAGGAGGGTGTGCGCTTCGGAGTGCCATTCCTCGGCAGCCGGGCAGTGGCCGGTCGCTTTGACCCAGCGCTGCTGGCTCTCAAAGATGCGGATGGCATCACCCTGGAACAAGCGATTCGTGCCTTTGGATTGGACCCCGGCAAAATCGGCGATGCAGCGCTCGATGCAGATGTGCTGGGTTTCGTCGAAATCCACATCGAGCAAGGGCCGATCCTCGAATCCGAGGGCCTTTCCATCGCGGCTGTCACGGCCATCGTCGGGCAAACGCGGCTCACCGCCGAGTTCCACGGTCATGCCAATCATTCAGGCACAACTCCCATGCGCCT
>JBEKWT010000055.1:0-12067 GCA_049512795.1 Occallatibacter sp. | reverse complement strand
TGCATTACTACTTCAGGGACCGGGAACAACTGCTGGATGCGGTGGTCGAGGAGCGGCTGGCTCCGTTGATTGCAGGGGTGTGGGGCCCGGTGGCAGCGGGCGAGGGTCCGGCGGAAGTCGTACACGGAGTCGTGGACCGGATGCTGGCCGGAATCGAGAAAATGCCGTGGGTGCCATCGACATGGATGCGCGAAGTGCTGAACGAAGGCGGGCTGTTGCGCGGAAGAGTGCTGCGCCATCTGCCGTTCGAGAAGATCGGGATTCTGAGCCGGAGCGTGGCCAAGGCGCAAGCCGCCGGGACGGCGAACGCGCAGATCGATCCGGGATTGATTGTGTTTTCGCTGATTGGGCTTGTGATGATGCATATGGCGACGATCAATTTGCGGGCGGAGATCTTCGGGCGGAAAGCGCCGGGACCCAAGGCGCTGAGCCGGCACATTACAGGGCTGCTCATCCATGGATTGCAGCCTGGCGAAGGCCGGCACTGCGGCGGGCCGATGAAACGCAAGGCGAGATCGAGGCGTAAGTGAGTATGGAGGGGAAGATGCAGGTTCTCCGTGGCAGGACCGAGGCGAGCGCGATTGCCGCAGCGGCACTGGTGCTGATGGCGGGCTGTGCGCAGAAGACCACGAATACGTACCAGGGCTACATCGAAGGCAAGTTTGTTTACGTGGCTTCTCCGCAGAGTGGAAGGCTGGACCAAGTGAACGTAGCGCGCGGGGATACAGTGGCGGCGGGGCACGCACTGTTTGCGCTGGACGATGAGCCGGAAGCGTCGGAAATGCGGACGGCCGAGCAAGTGCTGCGGAGTTCGGAATCGCGGCTGAACGACCTGGAGACGGGCAAGCGGCCCGCGGAGGTGGACGTGACGCGCGCGCAACTGGCGCAGGCTGTCGCTGACAAGAAACAAGCGGACGAGATTCTCGCGAGCGATAAGGCGCAGTTCAAGGCGGGAGGCATCGCGCAGACGGAGCTGATCAACGCGCAAGCTGCGGCGGAGACCAGCGCGGCAAAGGTGCGCGAACTGGATGCCGATCTGGCGGTGGATGCGCTGCCGGCGCGGGAGCAGCAGATCAAGGCGCAAGTGAACCAGGTGGCCGCGGACCGCGCGTCGCTGGCCGATGCAGAGTGGCACCTGAAGCAGAAGCAGATTGCCTCGCCGCGCAGCGGGCTGGTGTTCGACACGCTCTACCGACAGGGCGAATGGGTAGCGGCGGGAAATCCGGTGGTGCAATTGCTGCCGCCGGAGAATCTGGAGATTCGATTTTTCGTGCCGGAGACGGTTGTGGGCACACTGCGCGTCGGAGGCAGCGTGCGCGTGGCGTGCGACGGGTGCGCCAGCGATGTTGCGGCGACGATCAGCTTCGTGTCGCCGCAGAGCGAGTACACGCCGCCGGTGATTTACAGCAACGAAAACCGGTCGAAGCTGGTGTACATGGTGATTGCGAACCCATCGCCGCAGGCGGCGGCCACGCTGCACCCCGGCCAGCCGGTGGAGGTGACCGTCCAGTGACGGCGGCCGCGCAATTCGAATTCGCCATCGATGTGGAGGGGCTGAACAAACACTTCGACGGCAAGCACGTGGTGAATGACGTGACGCTGCGCGTGCAGCGGGGCGAAATTTTCGGGTTTCTCGGGCCCAACGGAAGCGGCAAGACGACAACGATCCGGATGATGTGCGGGCTGCTGAAGCCCGACTCGGGAACGGGAACGTGCCTGGGCCATGATATTCGACGGGAGAGCGCGGAAATCAAGCGCAGCGTGGGATACATGACGCAGCGGTTTTCGTTTTGGGAGGACCTGACCATCGTCGAGAATCTGGATTTTGTGGCGCGGATGTACCAGCTTCGCGATCGCAAAAGAACGGTCCAGAAAAGCCTCGCGGATCTCGGCCTCACAGAGCGGGCGCATCAGCTTGCGGGCGAGTTGTCGGGAGGATGGAAGCAGCGCATGGCGCTGGCGGCGTGCATGTTGCATGAACCGCGACTGCTGCTGCTCGATGAGCCGACGGCGGGCGTGGATCCACGCGCGCGGCGCGACTTCTGGGATGAGCTTCAGGCGCTCGCGGCGAAGGGAATCTCGGTGCTGGTGAGCACGCACTACATGGATGAGGCAGTGCGGTGCCACAAGCTGGCCTACATTTCTTCCGGGACATTGCTGGCGCAGGGCACGGCCCAGGAAATCATCGAAGGGCAACACCTGAGCACATGGGCGATTCACGGCGACCACCTGGCGGAGCTGCAGGAGGAACTGCGGAAGAAAGACGGCGTGGCGCAGACGGTGACGTTTGGCGAAGTGCTGCACGTAAGCGGGACTAACGATGAGCTGCTCGAACGAGAGGTTGAAGCGGCGGTTGGGCGGAGCGGACGACGCGTGGAGCGGATCGAGACGAGCCTCGAGGATGTGTTCATTTATTTGATGAGCCGATCGGAACAGAAGACCGGAGGGGACGCGTGAACGGCCGGCAACGATTTTCCGGGGCGCGATGGTGGGCCGTCGTGCTGAAGGAGTTCACGCAACTGAAGCGCGACCGGCTGACGTTCGCGATGATTGTGGGCATTCCGATCATGCAAATGGCGCTGTTCGGCTTTGCCATCAACACGATTCCGCGGCACCTGGACACGGGGATCATCAGCGCGGACGACAGCGAAGTGACGCGCGATTTCATCGAGTCGATGCAAAACTCGTCGTATTTCAAGATTGTGGAACGGCTGCCGAATGAGGAAGCCGGGCGCGAGGCGCTGGCGCAGGGAAAGCTCTTGTTCGTAGTGAATATTCCTGCGGGATTCACGCGGCAGGTGCTGCGGCACGAGCGGCCGTCGATCCTGATCGAGGCCGACGCGACCGATCCGACGACGACGGGAAGCGCGCTGGCCGCGGTGGACGGGATTACGCAAGCGGTGATTCAGCGGGAGCTGACCGGCCCATTGGCGAGCCTGCAGGGCGGTCCGGCGCCGTTCGCAGTGTGCGTGCATCCGCTGTACAACCCGGATGAGATTACGCAGTATAACGTTGTGCCGGGACTGATGGGAATGGTCCTGACGTTGACTATGGTGATGATGACGGGGCTGGCAGTGACGCGCGAGCGCGAACGCGGCACGATGGAGAATTTGCTGGCGATGCCGTCGACGCCCCTGGAGGTGATGACGGGGAAATTGGTTCCCTACATCGGCATCGGGCTTTTGCAGGCGTCGATCATTCTTGCGGCCGCGCGCTACGTGTTTCATGTGCCGTTCTTCGGCAACGTTTTCGCCGTTTATCTTTCGACACTGCTCTTTATTGCGGCGAACCTGACGGTAGGCATAACGTTTTCGTCGCTGGCGCGGAATCAGCTGCAGGCGGTGCAACTGGCGATCTTCTACTTTCTGCCCAACATCATTCTGTCGGGATTCATGTTTCCGTTCAAAGGAATGCCGGGATGGGCGCAAGCCATCGGGAATGTGCTGCCGCTGACATATTTCAACCGGCTAGTGCGCGGAATTCTGCTGAAGGGAAACGGGTGGGCGGATTCGTGGCCGAGCGTGTGGCCGATGATGGTGTTCACCGTGGTGGTGATGGGCGTGGCAGTGGCGACTTACCGGAGAACGCTGGACTGAGGAGGGGATGCCATGCAGCGATCAACGAATTGGAAGTGGATGATCGGAGTGGCGGGGCTTGTGACGATCGCGGGCTGCACCGTGGGGCCGAGGTACCACGCGCCTGCGCCGCCGACCGTGACTGCCTACACGCCGCAACCGTTGCCGGCTGAGACGGCGAGCAGCAAAGGCCCTGCGGGCATCGCGCAGCACTTCAATTCGTCCGCGGCGATTCCAGCCGACTGGTGGACCGCATTTCAATCACCCGAACTGAATGCGATGGTCGAGCAGGCGCTTAAAAACAGTCCGACGCTGGAGCAGGCGACGGCGCGTCTGAAGCAGGCGCAGGAAGAAGTGAATGCGCGGACCGGGGCGACAAAATATCCGGCGGTGACGGGCAACGCGTCGGTGACCGAGGAGCAGCTGAACCTGGCAGCGTTGGGAGTTCCCTTCCCCAATCCGTCACCGTTCACACTGCTGAACGGATCGGTGGCAGTTTCGTATGCGCTCGATGTGTTCGGAGCGAATCGGCGGGCAATTGAGGGGCTGAAGGCGCAGCGAGATTATGAAGCATGGCAAATCGAGGGCGCGCGGCTAATGCTCGAGGGAAATGTAGTGGCGGCGGCGATCCGGCAGGCGGAAGTGCGGAAAGAGATCGAGATTACGCAGCAACTGCTGGCGGTGGAACAAAAGGAACTGAAGATTACGGAAGAGCGCGAGCGTGCTGGCGGCATTTCCGATTTCGATGTGCATAGCCAGCGGACGCAGGTGGCGGAGACGGAGGCGACGCTACCGCCGCTCGAATTGCAATTGAATACGATCGACGATCAATTGGCGGCATTGATGGGACTGAGCCCGGCGGAGGCGCAGGTGGCGGGGATTTCGCCGGACGCGCTGCATCTGCCTGCGGAACTGCCGATGACAGTGCCTTCGGAGCTGGTGCGGCAGCGGCCGGATATTCGCGCCGCGGAGGCGCTGCTGCATGAGGCGAGCGCAAATGTGGGCGTGGCGACGGCGAACCAGTATCCGCAGATTGTTCTGACGGGGAGCGGAGGCGGACTGGGCACTCGATTCGACTCGGGCGGCGACGTGTGGAATGTTGGTGCATCGCTGGCGGCGCCTATTTTCAATGGAGGGGCGTTGCAGGCAGAGAAGCGCAAGGCGCAGGACGCGTACAACGAGGCGGCGAGCGCGTATCGCGCGACGGTGCTCGAGAGCTTTCGCGAGGTGGCCGATGCACTGTATGCGACGGAGCGGGATGCGGAGACACTTGAGGCGCGCAGTACGGCTGCCGGCGAGGCGGATGGCGCGTACGGGATTGCGGCGAAGCGATATGAGGCCGGGGGGATCAGCGAGATGAGCCTGCTGGACGCTGAACGGCAGAAGCTGCAGACGGCGCTCGACCGCGAGAATGCCGCGGCGAGCCGGCTGACGGACTCGGCGACGCTGTTTGAGGCGTTGGGGGGAAGCGCGAAAGACAGCTTCTAGCACCGGGTTCCGCTCAGAGGTCGGTGGCTCAGAGCGGCAGATGGGATCCAGCGCGTTCAGCGACGAGACGTCGGCGACCGGCCGCCCTTTTTCATCGCTTTTCGTGAATTGCTCTTGCAATTCATTGCCGGAGTCGATGAGAATCCGAGTATTCGGCGCCGGCCGAAGATTCCCCGGGGGCGATACCGACAGTCAAAACGGTTTCTCGGCGGTTCTTCAGCGAGCAAGGGCTGTTCCAGCAGCAGGCGACTTGGCGCCCATCGGAGTTGATTGACGCGGGCCAGAAACTTGTAACCTGGCGCTTGTAATCAGGAGCTTGTAATGGCGACATCAGGATGGCAAACGTGGAACAGCGGACCCTTCAGCATCGAACGCAAACCGGGCAAATCGCCAGACACGGTGATTCTCCGCTTCTGCGGGCCCTTTACGATACGCGACGCTTACAGCTCTCTGCCGCCGGGGGAGCTGAACAGGATACTGGGATTGGAACCGGCGCCGGGAGAAGCACCGCCGAAGTTAAACATTCTGGACCTGTCCACCTGCCCTTATATGGATTCCTCCGGCCTGGGCATCGTCGCGACTCATTATGTTCGCTGCCAGAAGCAAGGCTTGAGAATGATTGTCGCCGGATTGAGCCCAAAAGTCCGGGACGTCTTCAGGATCACCAAGATGGACAAAGTGATTCCAATCGCGGCCACAGTTGAGGAAGCAGAGATTAACTGAGGCAAACTCCCAAGTTCAAGTAATCGGGCTATTGTTTTTCGCCTGGTCGAGTTTCGTTCGTCGGGGCGGAAGGCGGACGTGTGCCGGGTTTGACCTTGTCTAAGCCGTAGAGCCGCAGTGTTGCGCCTGCTCAGGCGGGCTTAGGCGCGAAGAAGGATTCGACGTCGGTGATGGTTTTGGTGATGCGGTAAGGCGGGAGGGATCGGAGGAAGATCTGGCCGTAGCGTTGGCGGGTAATGCGGGGATCGAGGAGGACGAGGACGCCGCGGTCTTCGAGCGAGCGAATGAGGCGGCCGAAGCCCTGCTTGAGAGTGAGGACGGCTTCGGGGACCTGGTAGTCGAAGAAGGGACGGCCGCCGGATTCCTCGATGGCGCGCATGCGAGCCTGGACGACAGGATCGGAGGGAACGGCGAAGGGGAGGCGGTCGATGATGACGCAACTGAGGGCTTCGCCCTGAACGTCGACGCCCTGCCAAAAGCTGGAGGTGCCGAAGAGGACGGAGTTGGGAGTCGCGCGGAATTCTTCGAGGAGGGCTTTGCGAGGGGCGGTGCCGTGAAGGAGGAGGGGGAAATCGAGGACGGGCAGGAGGCGCTCATAGAGGGCGCGCATCTGGGTGTAACTGGTGAAAAGGCAGAACGCGCGGCCGCGGGTGATGCGGAGAATGCGCTCGATGGTTGTGGCCGCGGCGGCGACAAAGTTGGGTTCGCGCGGGTCAGGCATGGAGGGCGGGAGATAGAGGAGAGCCTGCTTACCGTACTGGAAGTGGGATGGGACGACGAGCTCGCGAGTGCCCAATTCGTTTTGGGGGAGGCCGAGACGGCGGCGGATGTGCTCGAAGCTGCCCTGGACGGTAAGCGTGGCGGAGGTGAGAACGACGGTGGGGATCTGTTCGAAAACGAGGGTGCGGAGAAGCTCGGAGACGTCGATGGGCGTGGCCTGCAAGAAGGTAGTGCGGGCACTGCCGCGGGCACCACTTCGTGGGGCGGATTTTTGGGGTTCTGATGTGCTCGGTGCAGCGCGCCGCTCGAGCCAGAAGACCATGTTGGAGGCAGTGGACTCGAGCATGAATTCGAGATCGGCGCGGAGGGAGGCAGCGCGGTCCTCGAGGCCGTGGGCTTCGTCCACTTCGGTGAGACGTTCCATCTCCGCTTCAATGAGCTTGAGGGTGGAGCGGACGGCAAGGTAGAGGTCGCCGGAGGACTCGAGGAACTCTTCGCGGTTGGTGAAGGGATGGCGGCCGTCGGCGGGCATGGGAAGGGCGGCGAAGAAGAGGCGTGCGCGCTCGCGGAGCTGCTGAGTGAGGGCGGGGATTTGCGTGGCGGAGGATTGGCCGCGGAGCAGGACGTCGGTGTCGCGCGCGAGGTCTTCGAATCGGAGGTTGGAGAGCGACCGTCCGAAGTATTGCGAGGCGACCTCTTCGAGTTCGTGTGCTTCGTCGAAGATGACGGCCGCGGATTCAGGGAGAACGCCAGCGTCGGGAGCGTTGCCGGCGGCGAGGCGGACCGCAGCGTCGGCGAAGAAGAGATGGTGATTGACGATGATCAGGTCTGACTCGAGGGCGCGGCGACGCATCTCGGTGATGAAGCAGCGGCGGTAGTCGGGACAGGTAGAGCCGAGGCAGGCGTCGGAGCGGGCGTCGAGCTTGTGCCAGAGGGCCGACGATTCGGGGAGGGCGGAGAGCTCGGCGCGGTCGCCGGTTTCAGTGATCTGCTCCCACTCGGCGATCTGGCGGTACTCGTCGATCTCGTCGAGGCCGGAGAGAATGGGCTGGTCGCGGAGGGCGAAGAGTTTGCGGCGGCAGAGGTAGTTGGCGCGGCCCTTCATGTAGCAGACGCGCAGTTCGCCGAGGAGGGTTTCGAGGAAAGGCACATCGCGGAAAAAGAGTTGATCCTGGAGTGCCTTTGTGCCGGTGGAAACAATGACTCGCTGGCCGGTGCGGAGGGCGGGAAGAAGATAGGCGAGAGTCTTGCCAGTGCCTGTGCCGGCTTCGACGATAAGATGGCGGCGCTCGGCGAGGGCGCGTTCGACTGCTTTAGCCATTTCGAGTTGGCCGGGACGGTATTCGAACGGAAGCGGAGAGCGGGCGAGGATCCCGCCCGGCGAGAAGAATTCGTGGAGAGTGGGCAGAGCGCGAGTTGAGGCTTCGGAGGAGGGCATGAGGGCGCTGCATCCATCATAGAGAAGCAGGGAGTAGAGAGTAGCCAGTAGGGAATAGACGGGCAAGAAACGAGGGAACGAGGGAGATTTGGCTCCCGAACTAGCCGAAGTCCGGGTCTTCGCCTTCCGAAGCGGCGTGGTATGAATCGCCGGGCAGGACCTGGCTGTGGCGGCTGTCGAGCCATTGGCCGATGAGGAGATTCTCTTCGGGTGTTGCGGCGGTAGCGGCGCTTTGTGCGGCTTTGAGGAGGCGCTTGCGGACGTCAGCAGCGCGTTGGGTGGCGGCAGCGCGTTCGTTGCCGGCAGCGGACGTATTGATCGGATGCAGGCCGATGGCGGATGGGTGGATGTGCATGGCGCCTTCCCAGCGGATAAGAGGGCAATTCGAATGCCGCGATCAACGCGCGGAATGAGAGGATGCTCATCAACAGGCCTGTTGAGGGCTCTGCATTCCCCGAGGAAGCGTCGCGCGGACGCTTGAGGTCCAACCGGACAGTACACTGATGAAGCAGCGCGTCGTCGACTGTTTCGCTGCTGGAGACAAGTCTTGCCCAACTATCGCAGATCGGTTGTGCCGGTGAAGTTGGGCGCTGCGAAGCTGCCGTTGGTGGCGATCGTGGGGAGACCGAATGTGGGCAAGAGCACTCTGTTCAACCGGATGACGGGGAGCCGGCGCTCGATTGTGGGCGACGAGCCGGGGATCACGCGCGACCGCATCTACGGCGAGTACGAGTGGCAGGGGCGGCATTACCGGCTGGTGGATACTGGCGGAATTGTGCCCGATGATCCGGAGCTGATGGCGACGGAGATTTTTACGCAGGCGAAGGTAGCGCTTGAGGAAGCGGATGCGCTGGTGATGGTGGTGGACGCGCGGACGGAGCTGGCGCGACCCGATTACGACCTGGCGCAACTGCTGAAGCGCGGTGGCAAGCCGCTGTTTCTCGCCGTAAACAAGGTGGAGACCGAGGGGCTGGCTGCGGAGGCGGAGAACTTTCGCAGGCTTGGGATTCGCAATGTATTTGGGGTGAGTTCGGAGCACGGGCAGGGCGTTGGCGACCTGCTGGACGCGATTGCGGAGGCAATTCCAGATCGGACAGATAAGGAAGAAGAGGTCGAGGAGGCCGCGCCAGGGCAGGCCGAGGAAAAGGGCGACAAAAAGATCCGGACGCACGGCGAGTTTGAGCAGCGCGAGACGGCTGTAGCGATTATCGGACGGCCGAACGTGGGCAAGAGCACGCTGCTGAACGCGCTGACTGGGACGACCAGGTCGATTGTGTCGCCGATTGCGGGAACGACGCGCGACGCAGTGGACGAAGTGGTGGAATTTGAGGGGCAGACGCTGCGGTTTGTGGACACGGCGGGAATCAGGCGCAAGGGCAAGACGAAGTTGATGGCGGAGAAGATGAGCGTGGTGATGGCGCGGCGGCACCTGGAGGCGGCAGATGTGGCGCTGGTGTTGATCGATGCAACGGAGGGCGTGACGGCGAGCGACGCGACGATCGGAGGGTACGCGCACGAGAGCGGGCGCAGCGTAATCATCATCGTGAACAAGTGGGATCTGGTGACGACGAAGCGAAGCGACGGAAAAAAGCCGGCAGACCGGGAGGTTTTTGAAAAGCAAGTGCGCGGGGCGTTGAAGTATCTGGATTATGCGCCGGTGATTTTTTTGTCGGCGTTGGAAGCGATCGGGCCAGAGCGGAAAGGCATGACGCGGGTGCTGCGCGAGGTGGTGACGGTGGCCAAGGAGCGGCGCAAGCGCGTTTCGACGGGCGCGATGAACAGGTTTCTTGAGAAGATCGACTTTCAGCGGGCGCCGGTGCCGATGGCAAAAAGGATCAGGATTTTTTATATGACCCAGGCGGCAGTGGCTCCGCCGACATTCGTGCTGTTTACGGATCGCAACATCAAGCTGCATTTTGCGTTCGAGCGATTCCTGGAGAACCAGATTCGCGAGGCGTTCGGTTTCAAGGGGACGCCGGTGTGGTTCAAGGTGAAGGCGCGGAAAGACAGTGGGCAGTGAACAGTCGATAGTCGGTATAAACAAGGGAATAGGGAATAGCAAACAGGGAGTAGGACGGGCTGCGCGCTGCGCAGCCTTTTTTCATTTGAGTGATTCGCGCGGCGCGACGTGCGACTGTTTATTGCTGGACGGCGGCGGGTTGGGATGAGGAGGAGTCGCTGCCCGAGGCGTCGAGATTGCGGATGTGGATGCTGGCCTCAGTTTCAGGAACGGTGCCATCATTGGCCTGCACTTGAGTGGGCTGGCCTTGCATGAGGATGCGCTGCGTAGCCTTGCCGCGCGCGGGGACGACCACGCGCTGGGTTACGGAGGTGGCGGCGTTGCTGACGGTGACTGGGATTTCGGCGGCAGCGTAACCGGAGTTGGAGAAGTTGACTGCGACAAGCCAATTGTCGCCCTCAGTGTGCGAAGGAAAGACGCTGTCGATAGCGATGTCGGGAAGACCTTTGTCGGCGTCGACCCAGTCGGAGAAGAACCAGGAGAGATCGCGGCGAAGACCGGCGTGCTCGATGAGGTTCTCGAAGTAGTCTGAGCCTGCGGCCGGACCGAGACGCTGAGCGGCGTCTTCGGTGGGTGAATAGGCGCGCAGAGCGGCGGAGAGCGCGGCGTCGCCGGCGAGATCGCGCAACATCCAGAAAACATACGTGGCCTTGGTGCGATAGTAGACGGGCGAGATGGCCTGCGCGAGAGGCTGGCCGGGGCTTTCACCGGGACTGGCGGGCTCACCGAGAGCGAGAGCCGAGCGGCCGGATTCAAGGCTTTCGAGCGCCTTCTTGCGGCCCTGTTGTTTTTCGATCCAGAGCGTTCCCATAAAGTGCGCGACGCCCTCGCTGAGCCACGCGGGGGGAGACGACGTCGATGTACACATCCAGGCGTGGGTGAGCGCGTGAGCGAAGACGCCGTCGAGCTCGTCGGGCGTTCCCTGGCGAATGGCCGTGACGAGCAGCGGGCCGGTTTCGAATGGCGCGTCGTCCGGGTCGGGGAGATCGAGAATGGTGAGCTGAGAGCGCGACGAAGGCCCAAGCCAACTTTGCAGGAAAGGCGTGACGAAGGCGGCCGCCGAGGCCCAGCCCTCCACGGCGGAGTCGTCATCGGGGATGGTGTAGAGCGCAGTGTTGGTGGCCTGGTGCGCGGTGCGGACGGCGAGGAAGAGACTGGGCGCTTCAAAGCCGAGAGCGGGTTCGTCGAGGCTGGACGTGGCGATGCCGGCGACCTCAGGTCCAGCGGTTGAAGGCTCGGTGAGCGTGAGCGGGACGAGATGGCCGTTGATGAGGGCGACAGTGGGCGCCTGGCCGTGAGGGAATTCGTCGGTGAGGTTGAGGCGGAAATGCGCGCCCGCCATGCGGAGCTTATGCTCGCCCATTTCGTCGAAGACGCGAGCGCCGTCGCCGAGAATGACGGGAACGCTGGAGACGGGATACCAGACGACGTTGCCGAAACCGCGCAGGCCAATGAAGTCGACGGCTATGGAGTCCCAGTCGGTGTGGAGGGCCGCGTCGCCGGGCGTGCCGATGGTAATAAGGCGCTGGGCGGATTGCGGGATTGAGCCGGAGTAGGTGACATCGAGCTGCAGGGTTGCGCCGGGGGCTAGCGGAGTGGCGAGTGCGATGGCCGCTTCGTGAAGCTGGCCGGTGTGGTCGACATCGGAGTTGAGCGTGGCGACGGTGAAGACAAGGTCGCGGCCGGCGAGGCGAATGGTTTCCCAGTCGAGCGAAGAAGAAATTTGCAGCGGGATGTGCGCGAGCGGGATGTGGCCGTCGTTGCGCACCGTGAGGATCGCGCGGACGCCGATCTGCTGCGCGACTGGACGGAGATGCACGTCCAGGTCGAAGGCGGTGAAGGTGATAGCTTCGCGTTCGGCGTCGGTGGCGACGGGTGCGGAGACGGCCTGGCCAGAAGTTTTCGGCGCGGCAGAACCAGCTGTGGTGGTGGTCTGACCGTTGTCGTCGGTGGAGCGCGAGAAGATGACCTGGCCGTGGGGTTGTTGGTCTGGCGTGGATGAGGGCGCCGAGGTGTTGGTTTGGGAGAGTATTGGGAGTGCGGTGAGGCAGAGAGCGACGGAAAGGAGCCGGGCTGCAACGACGGAAACGTGCTTCATGAACC